>CAYXCP010000024.1:2791-5701 GCA_964463455.1 uncultured Gammaproteobacteria bacterium | reverse complement strand
ATCGTTCAGAAACAGATCGGATCACCTAATTATGACTTCAATGTGACATTATCGCTTCCTAAAAACATATATGTCGTAAATCAGAATTTTTCTCCACTTGTGAACGGAAATACTATCGAGTATAATACTTCAATTAAATCGGATAAAATTTTTTATATCGAATTATTAAAAGAATAACTATGGCAAAAACAGCAAAAACCACACAGGAAAAAACAATACTTACCGCAGAAATGCGCACAATTACCGGAAAGAAAGTAAATGCACTTCGTAAACAGGGTCTTATTCCTGCAAACGTTTCCGGACCAAAATTCGAATCAAAATCAATAACCGTATCGGTAAAAGACTTCATGAATGCTTACAAAGTTGCTCATGAAACAGGCATCGTATATATCAACGTAGAAAAAGATAGTATTCCAACACTTATTAAGGATATTCAGAAGCATCCAGTAAACGGATTCCTTCTTCACGTAGATTTCCGAAAGATCGATCTTACACAGAAAATCGTAACAACCGTACCAGTTCACTTCTTTGGTGAATCTGTAGCTGTTAACCAGCTCAACGGTGTTCTTATCACACAGAATGATCATCTCGATATCGAAGCATTACCAGAAAAGATTCCTGGACACATCGAAATTGACATAAGTACACTTAAGGAAATCGGTGATGAAATCACTGTAAAAGATATTCCTGTAAACCCAGACTACGTCATTATTACTGAACCTGAAACTGTAGTTGTGTCAGTAACAGCACATAAGGAAGAAAGTGTCATACCTGAAACAACCACCACAGCTCCAGAAGTCATAACTGAAAAAGCTACTGAAGAGGGTGCTGAAGAAGCAGCCGCTCCTGCAGCAGAAGAAAAAAGTGAATGATCTTTAGCCGTATCCTGATTGATTTTTCTCCTATTTGTGATAAAATGGAATGATATGGCAATTGTAAAAAGTGAGTTCGCTCTCGCACTTAACCAGGTCGCTACTGAACGCGGAATTTCTGCTGATGATGTTGTGGTTTCTATCGAAGCTGCAATCCTCGCTGCATTCAAAAAAGAATATCCGGATAAATTCGAAGAAGACGTTCAGGTCCATGTAAATCGCGACAATGGTGAGACAAAAATGCTTAAGAATAATAAATTTAATACTCCTCCAGCCTTTGGTCATATCGCTGCACAGACCGCGCGCCAGGTCATATTACAGAAAATCCGTGAGGCAGAAAAGAAAACAGTAATCTCACACTACAAAGAACAGATGGGCAATATCATTAAAGGCCGTGTTATCCGCTATGATGGCTATAATGCATATGTTGACATAGGCAAGACTGAGGCACTTCTTCCTAAGGAAGAACAGATCAAAAATGAAAAATATATGGTTAACACCATGCTTATTTTCTATCTGAAGGAAATTGCAGAAGATAAGTTTGGTCATTCAAAGATCCTCCTCTCACGCACCGAGCCTCAGCTTATTGCTGAATTATTCAAGCGTGAAGTACCGGAGATCTCAAGTGGAACAGTAGAAATAAAGAAAATCGTCCGTGAACCAGGTGAACGCGCAAAGATCGCCGTTTACAGTTCACAAGGCGGCGTTGACCCCGTAGGCGCATGCGTAGGCCAGAAAGGTGTACGCGTAGAGACCGTCACCGAAGAATTGGGTGGTTTCGAAAAAATCGATATTATTCAGTGGAATAAAGATGCATCGATCTTCCTTTCTGCAGCTTTGTCACCAGCCAAAATAATATCTGTAGAACTCGATGAAAAAGAGAAAAAAGCAAAAGTTATAGTTGATGAATCACAGGCCCCTCTTGCTATCGGTAAGAATGGCATTAATGTAAACCTGGCTTCCCGACTGACTAACTATGAAATAGACATCGTTCAGACCGAGTCACCAGATGCGAAGCCTGAAGAAATGCCTGCCGAAACAACCCCTCCTTTAACTGAAGAGAAGGCGGCCGGAGAATAAATACCAATTTTCAGTCACAAATTTAGATTATGGCAGCTAGACCTCCAGTAATTACTATATTAGGACATGTCGATCACGGCAAAACAACGCTTCTTGATACATTACGCAAGAGCCGTATTGCTGCGCGTGAACATGGTGGCATTACCCAGCGTATTGGTGCATATGAGCTTCCAACCAATATAAAAGGCTATTCTACAGACAAAATAACATTTATTGATACACCAGGACACGAAGCATTCACTATGCTCCGCTCCCGAGGCGCCAATGTGGCTGATATTGCCATTCTGGTTATCGATGCCAAAGATTCACTCCGTCCTCAGACTGTGGAGTCTATCTCACATATCAAAAACGCTAAAATTCCTTATATCGTCGCTTTGAATAAGATTGACCTGCCTGAAGCGAATCCTAACAAAGTTAAGAATGATCTTCTGAAGCACGAAGTAATGACCGAAGACAAGGGTGGTACGATCCCGGTTGTCGAGATCTCAGCCAAGACCGGTAAAGGTGTTCCTGAGCTTCTTGAATCGCTTCTTCTCATGGCTGCAGATCTTAATCTATCGTTTGATCCTGCCAAGCCTGCTCTTGCCTATATTATCGAAACAAAGAAAGATAAACGTGGTGCCGTAGCTTCTGCAGTAATCAAAGAAGGCACGCTTAAAGTTGGTGATACCGTATATGCAGACAAACAGAAATGCAAAATACGTGCTCTCATCAATGATCTCGGTGAATCAGTACGCGAAGTACAGCCATCCACTCCGTTTGAAATAATTGGATTTGAACAGATTCCGGATGTCGGTACCATCATCCAGACAACCGAGCCCGAAGCAAAAGCTGAAGTTGCAGGGCCATCAACAGTAAAGAAAATTGGTGATGTAGCCTCATTCCTCGTAGCTCCTGTACAGGAGAAGAAGCTTGCAGCAATCATTAAGACCGATTCACAGGGATCACTCGATGCTAT
>CAYXCP010000024.1:0-2691 GCA_964463455.1 uncultured Gammaproteobacteria bacterium | reverse complement strand
GATGTGGTAAAATCTGTCTTATAGTAATATGAATCCGACAGAAAACACAATTCCACAAATCGTTGAATATATTCAGAAGGGAGGCTCTGGTATCATCATTTTACCAGCCAATCCAACTACTGATGCAGTTGCTTCTGCAACTAGCCTATATTTAGGTCTTACTAAAGCAGGTAAAAACATAACTGTCGCCTGTTCTACCCCCGTAAATGCCGATGTAACCGGCGCTGACAAAATCGAAAATACATTCCTTACTAAAGGTGATAATCTGGTTATCTCATTCCCCTATACTGATGGTTCTATTGATAAAGTAGACTATAATATCCAGGGAACAACCTTTAACCTGATCATTACGCCACGCCAGGGCCAGCCTAAGCTAGACGCTCAGAAAGTCGAATATAGCTATGCAGGCGGTAAAGTTGACTTCATTATAGTAGTAGATGCTCCTAGCTATAATGCTTTGGGCCAGATCTATACTGAAAATCAGGCAGAATTTGAAGGAAAAACAGTAATTAACATCGATCGTCATCTGGTAAATAACATGTATGGTACCGTTAATTTCGTAAGCAAAACCAGTTCTTCTACATCTGAACTGGTACTGAAAGTGCTTACAGCTATGCAGATTGAGATTGATCGTGATATGGCTACGAATATGTATACCGGATTAACCGCAGCAACCAATTATTTTACCTCTTATTCAGTCGTTCCAGGCACATTTGAAGCTGCAGCACAGCTTCTGAAGCTAGGAGCTCAGAAAAAGCCCCCGGTTAAATCACAGCCTGCACCACAGAATAATCAGTCACAGCCTCAGCAGCAGCAAAGTAGACCTCCTGTAGCTCGTCCACAGGCTCAACCCGCTCAGAATACACAGCAGAATGCTCAGCAGGTTCAGGCGCACCAGATTCCCACACAGCAGCCTCAACAGGTTCAGAAACAGCAACCACAGCAAAATGCTCAGTCACAGCAACCAGCTCAGGCAGAACCTCAGATGAGTAAGCCTGCTCCACAGGTTCAACCCGCACAGAATACACAGCAAAATAGTCAGCCACAACAGCCAGTACAGGCTCCACAGGCACATGCACCTCAGGCACCACAGTCTCCTCAGAACCTGCAGAAGGTACAGGAAGCACCTGAAGCTATTGATGACAATCAGCAATCAGAAACTCCCCAGGACTGGCTCAAGCCAAAAATCTTCCGTAGTGGCGGATTACTGTAATATTTACAGACAATACTGCTGATACTTCTTCGTATAGACAGTCAGAGCAGAATTACCTTCTTTTTGAAGCAGCGATAATATATTTCTTATAACTCCACAATTCTGTGGATCAAATTCGAGATATCTTATGTACATTCCAAGTTGATACTTCTCCCATCCTACAGCTCTAAAAAAGTTCGCCATATTTCTTACGTTAGCTTTGCCATCTATATCGCTTTTTCCTATCTTGATAGTATTTTGATCAATACTGTACGACCGAATTATTGACTGATTTTGTGCGCTGTTTGCTATGAAAATAACTATCATGTTATTGAGATAAACCATTTTCCAGCGACTACTTCTAGAAAGTTCATAAAGCAGTTTATCTTCACCAGAAACTAAATTGGTATGATCGATAAATAGTATATTGAATTTATATTTATCACTGTATTTCTCGAACATAGGGAATGATGCTTGCATAGGCAGATATACGTTTTCAAAAAACTCTTTGGGGAACGCTTCTGGTCTAGCATCTACAAATGCTTTTTCCTTAGGATAGAGAGAATATTCAAGATAGTTACCGATGTTGTAATTGTTGTAAATAGGTCCCTTAATGCCGTTTTTTGTCAAAAATTTCACACCGCCATTTGCGTTATCTCGTACACCCACTCCCCACCCATAATTTTCTACATGAAGCAAAAGAGTTGGTACTGTTATGAGGGTTAGCGCTATGCAAATTAGTATTTTTGCATTATCAATCAATGATTGCTTTAAGTGCCATTTAGTTTTTATTAAGCTTTCAATGTTCTCTGCAACTGACAGCATTGGTATAAATGTACCAATAGCAAATAGAGGAAAAACTCGTACTGCGAATAATCCTATACACGTAAAGAGCAGGGAAAGTAACAGATTAATTAGGTTAACTTTCTTCCAGGTTAATATATTCCCTATCCACAGTAGAATAACCGATATACCAAAATAATAAAGTGTAGGGTCGTTGTAATATTTAATTGCTGTAAAGAACCCCGCATTCTCTTCTACTGTGAATCCATAATTGCCATACATTAATAAGGGGTAGAATGCTCCTCTAGCGAAATTCGGATTAACGAAAGTAGCAAGACACGTCAATATAAACACACTAAGAAAAATAATGTTCTTTTGAGTGATAATATTTCGTTTACCGTTAACTAATATATCAACTAAAAACAATACAAACACTGCTATCCCTATAAAGAAATAGATATGCGTGTTCACCCATATTAGTTCCAACAGAGGAAGAAGGAATATCCATTTCGTATATCTTTCTTTATATGTAGACAAGATATAAATGAAAGATGACAGAAATATATAGCTAAATAATTCGGGTCTCACGTCAGTGCGCTCAGCCATAATCTGCAGGTACATCAATGCCACGAAAGCAACAGTAAAAATACTATGCTTACGATATGCGCTCACAAACATGATGGTTAGCGCTATTACTACCAGTAAAAAGGAAAATA
>CAYXCP010000023.1:0-11953 GCA_964463455.1 uncultured Gammaproteobacteria bacterium | reverse complement strand
TCCCTGCAACATCAAGAAGTTCCACCGGTCCCGTTGTTCCGATTCCTACATTACCGGATGAGGTAACTGTTAATCGAACTGTGCCAATAGATCTATCTCTAACACCAAACCCACCTGTGGGAACACCTTTAGTTGGTGATGATCCGCCAACTATAAGTTCATACGCTTTTGAAGAAGAACTGTTTTCAAATATCACTGCAGATTCAGCAGTGGAACTTGAAGTAATCCATGCCGGTTGATTTCCGCTTGCAGATACTACAAACTGAGCTGCATAAGCACTAAAATCTGTTGTAGCAATGCCTACGCGCCCACTATGATCAATGATAAATTTCGAAACACCTGAAGCAGAAGCGGTAAAAAGTGCTTGATCACCCGTTTCATTGAATACAGTAAGTGCTTTTCCCGTAACAGCACCATTCACCTGTAACTTAGAAATAGGATTTGTTATACCAATACCTACCTGATCAGTAGAAGTCGTGAGTCTTATGACCTGTCCATCATCTGTCCAGCCACCTGCAGAAGTACAATTATTGCCTAACGCATCGCATACAGCTACACCATTCTGATACAACGTCTGTCCGTATATATTGCGCCATTCTTTAGAAATAGATCCTAAATCATAGGTATCTGTTGCATTTGGTCCTACCGTGCCTGCAATCTGGACATTAAACGAAGAAGGGTTAGTCACGTTGCCTATTCCTATGTTTCCACCGTTAACGATCGTGATTCTGTCCGTATTAGCCGTCTGCAATTTAAGAGTACCACTTTGGCTTGCATTCAAGGTAACATCACCTGATCCAGCTGAAGCGATTGTCACGGCATTAGCTGATGATATATTGAATGTTGCACTTGCATATGTTGAGCGTATACCTGGTGTAGCTGCTGCCATTAGCACATCACCCTGATTATTGATATAAGGGATTGATCCTGGGGTTTGTGCAGGAGGGAGGCCCTGAAGAGTTTCTGCATTTAACGCATATCCTACGTTCGCAATTTGTTGGCGAGGGGTCATTTCACTATCTGATCCGACCGTTACTCCGAGGTATACATTGGCATTTTCAGTAAAGACAGAGGAAGGAATCTCGCTCATACTACAATCCTGACCTACGAGTGCATTGAAAATACCATCCTGGTCAGGAGTAAGTCCACTTCCTCCTGTACAAGAGCCGGTATAAAGTGGACTACCACCGGAAGATACGTTATACAGCTTAAAAACAACATCTGTCTGTGCAACGATAGGATTACCAAGTGAATCAGTAAGTCTACCCTGGAAGGAGATTATTCGTGTACCTCGTGTAAGCGTGTTAGGGAAAGCGAATGGTGTCGAAACTTTTATAAAAAACTGGTTATAGATGCCAGCACCCAAAAAAGAGATGAGGATGATCAATAAAGCGTACCCTATGAGCGCCTGAGGTGAGTATGACGATTGTTTTACCTTTAGATTTGGATCTCTCACTATCTTTGCCTTCTTCTTAGGTAGAAGCTCTGAAATTTTATACTGAATGCGCTGCATAATAGACTCGTGGAGGTCTATTATCTCGTGATCAATGAAATAGGAGAGATTACGAAACGTCTCATCGTCAATTACTTTCTCTTCAGCAGACCAAATAATGAACTTCTTCAAGGATGCTAGCTTTGATGCCACTATAGAGGGACGAACTCCGGCTGAGCGGAGATTTTGTATGTATTTGCGAATTAAAGTTTTATCAAAGATAGGGTTCATCAGAATCTGATTGAAATTCTCTTTCTACTGGTAAATGAAAACTTAGGCCGCGGAGGTTCATTGTGCATGTGACTATGAGGGACGTCATATGGTCCAAACTCAGCTGCAGGATCTAGATTTGATTTGACGCTTTTTAAAGCCCCAAAAAATATGCTTTTTGCTGTGTTCATACGTTGCTAGAATTAATAATTTCGTAAAATTCGTTTACATCTGCGAGAATTTTCTTCTGCTCAGGACCCGAAAGAGATGAATTATGCAAATTTAGTTCGAAATCAGACATGATATGTTCAACCGATATATGAGAGGCATGTGTATCCTTTGCTGGATTTCGTGAAAGCCAGCCTTGCTGAATACACAAGGAGCAGAGTTTACGGAGTGTAGAGAAGCGTCGACTAATTGTCTTCTCTGGTATTCCGGAGCCCAACTGGTACTTTTTGTATTCATGAAAGTTCACTTCATTCAGTAATTCGTTTAATTCGCTAGAATTCGCTACATTTTTTTTGTAACTGGTGATCCATCCTACATAATGCCTGTAATCAGAGAGGTAATTGGTAAGCGTAGACGCAGAAATATTTTCCGCAAGTAGATAAGTTTTGAACGTAGCTTCGATATTATGAAAATTATATGTGTTGCTCATGTAACTTCTATAATAATACAATAATAAAAAAGAAGTCAAGAGCTATTTAGTATACGTTTTGATATAGTTATTAGCTTCACATGAGTGCTAAATATAAAATCTCATAATAATATTTATTTAAGTTTAATTATATAACCGCGGTGATTAATAACTTACTTTAATAACTCTAAAAATATCAAGAGACTTATAATATATATGTCATATAGTAAGAATACTGGCATAGTTGTAGGAAGTACACATTTCGGTACAAAATAAACAATATATATCCTGAAAATATGAAGACTAAAACATTATGAATATTCACCCTATCAAAAAAAAGTATTTCGCTATGAATTATCTTGAGTTAAGATTTTATAAAAATCAGGCGCATACCATTACCAACGTTAATAAACTGTAAGATGTTTGTAATGATCACGCAATGTGTTTGGCAAAATATTAATTAGTCTGATAAAAATTATTTTTGTCTTTTCTCATCACTAGAGCGTTCTAAATATTTTATACATTACAGACGTTAACATATCAAATATCTTATAATTTTATTCCTTATATCTGATATAGTTAATGTTGACTTGTATATATTTCTCGTATAAGCTATATGTTAAATGAATATGAAAAAAAATATTGGTATTTTGCTATTCTTAACTACATTTTTGATGCTTTTAACAGGCTTTTTTTGGCTCCGTAGCAACCAAATCATGGTAGGTAGGGCAGATGTTTCAAGAAGAGATATTTCAGTAGATAATTCATATATTTTTGTCACTCCTATACGTGCTAGAGCCAATGGTTTCGAGAAAATACGCATAACTATCTTTGCGCTAAACAATCAAGGGTTAGGAGTATTGGGAAAGCGTGTCACACTGGCTAATACAGGGACCTTAAGTGTTGATCTGGTTCAGAATATCTCTGATGATCTAGGCAAGTCGATATTTGATGTGTCTACATCTCAGGCAGGTGAGTACTATTTGGAAGTGCAAGTTGATGATCAAACTCTCCCACAAAAGGCCCATTTATCCTTCTATTAATTTATTTGAGTTTAATCAGACTGTTTGTTTTTACATAAGGTACAATATTGTTTTGAGTAATAACCATTAACTCTGAGCTCCTGCGTTTTGCAAGAAGCATGTTTTTGTGAAGCACTAATGGATGAGTAAATCTTTTGTAACAGTAAATGAGTAATATCACTAATTCAAGAATGAGAGAACTATTAAACAGATTATTTTTGATGATATTGAAAATGAGTGTCAGGAACTCCACAATAATATACCAAATGGGTAGTACACGTAATAGGAGTGTTATGCTACGAGGAGAAGGTTGAGAATCATACAATGTTTGGGTGAACATGCGAAATGATGCAACAGATGCGGATGGTAACTGAAAAGAGAAGTTCCCCTTATCGTCAGATTGTGTTGTTATGGGAGGAAAGCTATATGCATCCACGGGACCTATAGGATTCATTTGATCAAATACATATTGAGCTTTTGCCAGAATCGAGGATTTATTGTTAAAGAAAGATATAGTGACAGGAGAGTTTGGAATTGCCTGACCGGTTAATAGGACTTGATCTGATACAAAATAATCATTTTTATCAAGTGATATGGTGGGAGGTAATAAAATGGGCCCAATATTGTTGCTGGACTGGTAAGGAATGGGTGGTATACAAATTGACGGCGTTAGCCTCCCAAACTGATCCTGCGAACTCAAACATAAATCAGCAGGGTTCACAGGTATAAGCAAATCAGTAAATTCAAAATAGCCATCTGCTCTTGAGAATGTACTGTCCTGGAGTCCTGATGATTCGATACGTACGAGAGCATTGGGAGAACTATAACCAAACAATTTAAAGTTGCCGGCTCTTCCGAAACGCAGACTCACATCTACATTCTTGTAAATGGCAGGAAATTCAGCACCATATACGGGGGGAGTGGTGAATAGTATTCCTGCAAATATGAATAAGAGAATAAATTTATTCATATAGTGAGGCCTTCTATCAGTCTGGGCGGCCCTTTAACTGTTTCTTCAGTTTTTCGATTTCTTCTTTCTCAAGCTCTATTTCTTTTTCAAGCTGTGACGTTTTCATATCAGTCTTACCAGTAATAGTCTTGATAAGAATGCCTAGTATGATGATAGCTAAGATGATAACGAGTGCAAGTCTCCATGGGAATACGATTACGGTAGCATATGAAGTTAATGCTTTTCCTGTTTTACCATATCCACCAGCTACTTCGATCTTATACTGACCAAACATCCAGTGCTGACCAAGACTTGTTGAATAGACACGTACAGCGTCAGGGAAAATATTATTCTGTGGGAAAGGCTTTGCATCAATTTCTTTTCCTGACATGTTTGATAATGTGCCCACGATCTGTGGTGTTACGTGATAATCAGAGCGATTAAGTACTTCGAATGATACTGGAATAGGTCCATATTCCATGAATGATGGAAGCGCAAATTTTGAGATAAACGCACTCTCTTTACACTGTCCAGCGACGTTCATATACATAAGGCTTGCAAGTTTGAATGCTACAGATGTTTGTGTTTCGACACGAACAGGCTTACCACCAAGTTGTGGGGGAGTTGGTTCAAAGTAAACACTTGTGTAGCGAGCGCATGGATATGCATCTGCAGGTACTTTAACTTGTGCTGATACGATTACCTGTGTCCTTGCTGGAATCGTTACTCGATCTTGTGACAAGGTGATCCATGAACTTGCTGCAAATCTGTTATTTGCGGTTGATGTATCAAAGAGAGTAGGAGAACCTTCTTTATCAAGTACGAGAAAATCAGCTTTTTTAAACATTCCTGTCAGATTTTCATCTGTGCGGTTGTAAAACTTAATCTGAACTGTTTTCTCTTCGCCAGGTGTCAGAACAATATCCTGAGATGGAGGAGATACCGTAAGATCGATTGTACTTTGAGCATGAACAGGCAAGGTACTTGTGGAAACAATAAGGGCAGTTAATAATGCTAACCCTGTAACCTTCATCGCGATCTTATCTATCTTTTCTATCTTTTTCATATGTTTCTCAAAATATTAAAATGTACCTGATGCATAGTACAGGATACGAGTCTGGTAGTAATCTGCTTGCTGAGTCGCACTTACATTGAGTCTGTAACATACATATAACTGCTGTGTTGATGATGGTGCTGTAGAAGATGCAATCTGCTGGGCTGCGGTAACGCCTGCACAATTGGTCGAATTATTACAAGCAAATTGTTTCGCGCAGTAAGATCCTCCAGCACAGTTTCCCGAAGTTGTACTGTACTGGAACGGTACTGTAGAAGTAGAATTCTCAAGAGAATATCCCCATCCATTTGTTGTAGTAGTATTCCATCTACCCGTTGTTGTTGCACTACAGTTTGCACCATCGCATGTCGTATCAGATAATGTTGTATCAGGTATGCCATCTCCGTTTGTATCTGCAGATAGTTCATCGTCCTCGGCTACTTTTACCACATATCCCGATGTTGCATTCGTTGAAATAGCGAGTAAGTGTGCGGCATCATAGAATGCACCCGTAGTTGTGATATCACCGAATGGTACCGCTGTTGCGGTAGTTGTAACCGATGTTGAAACACCGCACTTAGTTGATGCTGTCGCTACACCAGAAATCTGGAATGTAAGAGATGGATTTACCGTAGCAGAAACAAGAACTGCTTCGATAGGTGATACGGTAACTATGACACTGTCAACTACGTTATAACTAGGATACTGAAGTAACTGAATTCTAACGTTATATGTATCAGCTAGTCCCTGGGTGTGACCTGTTTTAGGCGCTGGATTAATGAGTGCACGTGATGTATTCCCAATGGTCATACTAAGAGCCTGGGCGGCACTCAAGGTTCCTGCAAATCTACATTCAAATGCGTGATGGTTACTACCAAATGTAGCAGAAGATGTTGCTGTTGCTGATTGCCATGTACCAACACCGCCTCCCGTTGGACATGTAATATTAGCAGAAGCAATACTGTTAAAGTCAAATCCTGCGGTTGCTAGACCATCTGGTGCTCCATCGTTTGATCCTGAAGTGTTACTACCTGCAGGAATTAATACACGAACAGCTCCCTGATTAATTGCAGACTGATTTGTGAAGGTTAATGTATGTGATGCTGACTGTGAGGCATATACGGTATCTCCGTTTGCAACACCAATAGTGGAAGCTGTAACTGTACTAAATGTTGTGGTTCCTGAAACTGTAGCAACCTTTAGGCTACCCATATTTCCAATGGAGATCGTATCCTGTGTAAAGAGATGACTTGTATTCACATCAGGGTTTCCTGAGTTCTGAATTGTCCAGTTTGATGTACCTACTGATTGAGCACCTGAAACTTTAGCGTAATACGAAAGACGGGAGTTCGAAAGAGTATCTGATGCAGAGTAAAGATTTCCAGAATCCGTAACAGGGGGTATTTTTACGAGAAAAAGATATGCTCCCTGGAAAAATATAAAAAAATACAACAACATTTTGTATACGAAAGGACTAGAAAATAGTTTTTTCATTATATGTATATTAAAGTGGAAATTTAATACGATGTCAATAACAATTATCCAAAAATTATAATCCCGATATACATAAGTAATTTATACATACTTAATATATAAGTAAATCACTATATAGAAGATTTTGGATAATGTAAAGATCAAAATGTACCCGTTGCAATATAGAGTAGTCGTGTCTGATAATAAGCTGCCTGTTGTGATGCACTAACATTCAATCTATAACAAACATACAGATTCTGAGTAGATGAAGGTGCTGCAGATGACGCAATTTGCTGTGCAGCGGTTACACTGGAACAGTTAGTTGAATTATTACATGCAAACTGCTTAGCACAATAAGTGCCACCCGCACAGTTCCCTGAAGTCGTGCTGTACTGAAATGGTACGGTAGATGATGAGTTCTCAAGAGAATATCCCCATCCATTCGTTGTGGTAGTATTCCATCTACCTGTCGTTGTTGCACTGCAGTTAGCACCATCGCAAGTGGTATCAGACAACGTTGTATCAGGCGTGCCATCTCCATTCGTATCTGCAGATAGTTCATCATCTTCAGCAACCTTCACGACGTATCCAGAAACTGCGTTAGTCGATACAGATAACTGGTGTGCTGCATCATAAAATGCTCCTGTAGCAGTAATATCTCCGAATGGTACGGCTGTTGCCGTAGTGGTTACTGATGTCGAAACGCCACAGTGAGTTGTTGCTGCAGATACCCCTGTTATCTGAAATGTAAGTGATGGGTTTACGGTTGCAGATACAAGAACTGCTTCTACAGGGGAGACGGTAACGATAACGCTATCGACTACATTATAGTTAGGGTATTGTAATAATTGTATTCTTACATTATATGTGTCTGCTAAGCCCTGAGTATGTCCTGTTTTAGGCGCCGGGTTCACAATGCCGCGTGATGAATTGCCTATGGTAGATGTAAGTGCTTGAGCAGCACTTAAATTTCCTGCGAATCGACATTCAAATGCATGATAGTTACTCCCGAACGTTGACGAAGGAGTAGCTGTGGCCGTCTGCCATGTTCCTACACCGCCTCCCGTTGGGCATGTAATGTTAGCTGATGCTATGTTATTAAAGTCAAAACCTGCTGTGGATAGTCCATCTGGAGCACCATCATTCGAAGCTGATGTATTTGTCCCAGCCGGAATAAGAACGCGTATGGCACCCTGAGTAATTGCAGACTGATTCGTAAAGGTAAGGACGTGAGTCGCTGACTGTGAAGCATAGATCGTATCTCCGTTTGCGACACCGATAGTCGATGAGCCAACTGTGCTAAATGAAGTACTGCCAGATATTGTTGCTACCTGATAGTTTCCCATGTTTCCAATCGATATATAATCCTGTGGAAACAGGTGATTTGTATTTGTATCAGGGTTTCCTGAGTTTTGTATAGTCCAGTTCGTAGTACCAACCGATTGAGCACCCGAAACTTTGGCATAATAGGACAGTCTTGAGTTTGAGAGAGTATCAGAAGCAGAATAGAGATTTCCGGAATCTATAGGAGCAGGAGTTTTTGCGAGAAACAGAAATGTTCCCTGAAAAAGAACAAATCCATACAATGTTAATTTATATATTAGTCTCTTGTCACGAAATATAAACATAGTGCGCTCCTGATTTAATTAGTATATATATCATAATAGGAGATATCAATAAAATGCAATGTCAAAATCGGAATTGCCTATTGACAATAAAATTTGCGTCTGTTACATTTTTACTTATATGGGAATAAAAGAAAGACGGACGAAAATTTTACTAGCTTTATTTCTTCTATCAGACGTTAACTTTTCATACGTAAGCTTGAATGAAGGTCTGCAGAAAGCATTTGATCTTTCCATGAATCAAAAAACAAAAGGTTCTCTTACCGGTCTTATCAAAGAAGGACTTCTCGAAAAGGAATCTAATGCGCAAGCAGGCAAAAAGGATTCTTCCCATGTATATCGACTTACCCAAAAAGGATTTGATGAACTATGCTTAACATTCCCCGTATTCCGCTATTTAAAAGAAACATGGGATGGCAAATGGCGTATTCTGTCTTATGAAATTCCCGAGAAGAAAAGAGAACTCCGCGATAAGCTGAGAAGAGAAGTTGCGGGATGGGGATTGGGACCTTGGCACAGATCATTCTGGGTGACACCCCATCCGATCATTGGCAATCTTCGCGCACTCGTTTCACAAAAAGAAGAAGAGCAATATATTCAAGCATTTGAAGCGAGTCATGTATTTGGTGCTACCGATATTCTTATTGAAAAGGTATGGCAGAAATCAGCTCTCGATAAAAAATACCGTGAAGTATTTAAACGCTGGCATGATATCTTATCACGAGATGGTGAAAAAATGATGAAATTTGAGCGAATTGTAAATGAATACGTAAGTATCATCCGTTTAGATCCAGGATTACCTTCTGAATTACTAGGTAAAAGTTGGATAGGGTACGAAGCATTCAATATTTTTAAAGAGATTCGCGGTATCCTTCTCTCTGCATAATGAAACAGGCGACGACACGTTATATCTGGTGCTATCACTTGAATGTGCTAAATGCTAAGGCCTCCTATCGAATTCATATACCTGTATGATGCCCTAAACTTAAAAAATCATACTGTGCGGGTTGATATATTAAGCTGTTAACACGTTCGTGCTAATCAATTGTATATTTTAGTTGTGCGAGTCGACGGACGTTATTTCATTTTTTATCATACTGTATTAAAAAAGTAGACGGACTGAGTATTATCCTAATTGATCCTAACATATCTGTTCGGAGATATGATTTATGATCAGTTTCTAACATCTCTATTATCTCTTTTGATGGGTGATGAAACTTATTGTTTTTACCTACACTTATCACAGATAACCTTGGGTTTGCTAGCTCAAGAAAATAATGACTTAATCCATTTATAGAGCCGTGATGCGGTACTTTTAAGATAGTTGTATCATGCACATCCTCATAACGAAGCTGATTGAGTACGGACGGTGAAGCATCACCTGTAAATAAGATTGTATAAAGGCCCTCTTTCAGCTTAGCAATTACTGAAAAATCATTGTCATCCAGTGCAGAGAGGTGCATTACACTATCAGCAGCAATTATATGTTCTTCCTGAAAATTACTTGATGGCCAAAGAATGTCGAGTTCATCGGTGCCAATCATAAACTTATCTCCTGCGTTCACATAGGTAACAGGAATCTTCTTTTTGTTAATTGCATATAAAATTCTCTTAAATAAACTACTCGTATTTGTAAGTCGAGACATAAGTATATTCTTAACCTCATAGTGACTTAGCATATGTTCAAGGCCTCCAATATGGTCTTCTTGAGGATGAGTAACGATTACCATATCGATAGATTTATCATTAAGTGGCATATAAGTTCCAAGGCATTCAAGTATCCGGTCGTCGGGCCCGGTATCGATCACAATATCTACAGAATTCTTAACTCTCATATATATACCATCACCTTGACCAACATTACAAAAAACAATGAATGTATTTTTTTGATGATACAGGAAAAAAGGTGCTGAGAAGCATAAGGAAACTGCTATGCAGATTACTATCAATTTACTGTTAATACTGTTTCCCATTAGAGCTGTATATATGAAAAAGGAATTTGAGTAACGAGATGTACTACAAATAAAATCCAACTAAGGAGCATGTATGCGGTTATCGTAAACGGGAATACCAAGAGAGGAGAAATTGCTCCCAAAAAAGTGATAATAAATCCTACAAACATAAGTGGGCCGATAGTCCACGATATAAGAAGATTTGTGAGGGGAGCTACGATAGATATTTGATGAAAGTAGAAATAGATAACCGGGATAGTAAATACCTGTGCACTAAGTGAACAGAAAAATTCTTCATAACAATACGTGGCTAATGAATTCTTGAAAGGGGACTTGTATGTAAAAAAAATAAGACCTAAGCACGCTGCATACGATAACTGAAATGAAATAGACGTAATCCATGCAGGAAAAAGCAGACATGAGATAAATGCACTCAAAAAGAGTATATAGAGAGCTGATGATCTCCGACCATTTATAATTGCTACGTACGTTAATATACTACTTATGCTTGCTCTCATAATTGGGGCCTGCAGACCTACGAAAAAGGTGAAAATAATAATCAAAACAGCACTTATCAGAATAGATATATTTCTGCTAATCCTAGCTGTGAATAGGTGAACTATTTCGACAAGGAGTGTTATATTTGCACCTGATAACACCGCTATGTGTATGATTCCCGCTTGCTTCAACTCATTTACCAGGTGTGGATGAGATGTGAGTGGTATTCCCCATACAATGCCATTTAGCATAGAAGCATGTGGTTCTGGCAGGAACCTTGATATAACATTTGCTGCATCTGATACTCCAATCATAGGTGGATATACTTTTCAATTTTTTGATAAGTACTTTTATTTATTGCATTTTTTGTTACCAGATCATTTAACGTAGAATAAGGTCTGTTTTGTATAATTCTCAGTGCAGTAGTTTTTCCAATACCGGGTATTATATCAATCTCATTAAGCGTTGCTTTATTAATATTTATTGATTTATAAGCTACGGGTGTTATTTTAGCCTGCGAGACAGGCGTAACAAGCTCGCCTTTATGAGGAACATATAATTTATCCTGATCATGTATATAACTGGCAAGGTTTAGTTCGTGGTGTACATATTCTCTATCAGCATCTCCTGTAAATCCTCCTGCTTCCTTTATGGCATCGAAAAGTCGTTTTGTAGAGGACAGTTTATATATCCCAGGTTTGTTTAGCGCACCCTCCAGATCAATAGTAACCATTGATTCAGGTGATGAAGCCTTTTCCCTGACCATATTCACTACAGGTGCTGGATCAGCTTTGCGATCTATAGATATTGTAATAATGATCATAATGATCGCAACTGTAATGATAGTAATCTCTACTTTTCTGTGTGATAATATGTTCAGAATAGATGTTACATGGGGTGTCATGATTTAAGATATTCCGTGGTAAGTTAACTATCAACGGACTATAAACGACAAAATGAAAACACTACCTCAGTTTACTTTCGAGAAAACATTTTGGGCGAAAAACTGTCTTGTCATAGGTATTGATGAGGTCGGTAAAG
>CAYXCP010000022.1:0-12014 GCA_964463455.1 uncultured Gammaproteobacteria bacterium | reverse complement strand
ATATTCCAATAATGTACTGGCACGCCCTGTTAATGCGTTGTTTCGCAACAGGCTTGTTGTATTATTTGTCATTCCCGCGAAGGCGGGAATCTGCAAAATAAAGAACTGGCCCAACAATGGTTGCCCAGAGTGCACCGAGTTGAGATGATTGTCTTGTCTTTATGTACTGATACACGTAGTACCCATCAAGAAACAGGATGTACGAGCTGAACCTGAAGAATTTTCGATATGAGTCTACTTTTATATGACGCAGATAAAACGTGATGAAGTTTATCATGCGCGAGTAGCTTTCGGGTCTGTCGTTATAAAACCCATCCTGTGAAGGGCGATGATTTAAATATGCTTTCGGATTAAACATGAGCTTATATCCGAGTTCTTTTATTTTAAACGCAGCGTCCGCTTCGTGATACTCCCCGACTCCGCTGTAGACAGTATCAAATCCTTTTACTTTTCGAAGAAGTTCTGTCCGGACTGAAAAATTACATGCCTCGAGATTCGTTATTACATGAACAGGTTCTCTTGTAGACTCTTCAAAATTCGAACCTATGCCAAATGCACCGCTATCAAACCAGTAACTTACTTTGCGTGGATTCCCTTCCATAAAATAATTGAAGTAAATATAGCCTATTGTTCTCCAGAATACATTACCTGTTTTAAATGCGTTTTCAAATACAAATAAGTCTCTATTCTGCTTATAATCATCAGGTATGACGGTGGGTCCGGTTACTCCTCCCACCTGCGGATCGGCAAATGTTTCCTGTATTGCCTGGAGCCATCCGGGGCTCATTTTCACATCATCATCAGTGCGAATGAAGATTTCGCCTGTCGCGATCTCAAGCGCCATATTAGCTGCCAGCGCGAGTCCTTTTTCTGTCTGATGAAGCACGGTTATTTTGAGTTTCTGGCTAAATGATTCAATGATCTGTGGGGTGTTATCTGTCGATTTGTAGTCCACGACTATGACATCAAAATCCTGATATGCTTGAGCAACGAGTGAGTCGAGAACGATCTTCAGGCTGTCTGCTCTGTTACCGGTAGGGATAAAAATTGAGATGTGCATAATGTGTCATTCTGGCAGCTTACAACATGTCCAGAATCCGGATTCTGGAGTCGTCCGCCGAATCGGCTGACTCCCCAGAATGACTAACTATAAAATTCTTTAATACTCTGTATCACCTCATCCGCCTGGTTTGTCGTCATCTCCGGGTACATGGGTAACGATAATATCTCTTCAGATGCTTTTTCAGCTTTTGGCAGGTCTCCCGTTTTGTATCCGAGATATGCATAGGCTTCCTGCAGATGCAATGGTACCGGATAATGAATGATTGTTGTAATTCCTTTTGATGCCAGATATTTCTGCAGTTCATCACGCTTTGGTGCGCGGATGACATATACATGATAGATACCTGCACGATTCTCAAAATGGTGAGGTACGGTTATTTCTTTTATTGATGCAAGTTTTTCTGTGTAATACGCTGCCAGTTGCTGTCTTTGCGCATTCCAGGTATCAAGATGTTTCAGTTTAATTCGCAGGATTGCTGCCTGCAGTGTATCAAGTCGTGAGTTGCGACCCAGGCTTTTGTGATAATATTTCTGTTCTGATCCATATTCGCGAAGCAGTTTGTATTTTTTTGCAAGGGCGTCATCCTGCGTTGTGAGTGCTCCGCCATCGCCATAAGCACCAAGGTTTTTTCCCGGGTAAAAAGAGAATGCAGCAAAAATGCCCGTAGTTCCTACGCGTTTTCCATTCAGTTTCGCACCATGTGTTTGAGCGGCATCTTCAATAAAATGAATATCTTTTCCCGATTGTTTTATGACTTCCTGAATCTCATCTATTTTATCTGGTTGGCCATACAGATGGACTGCGATAACTGCTTTTGTTTTACTGGTTATTTTTTTCTTAAGGTCAGACAGATCCATGCCAAAATCCGTTTCATCGATGTCTGTAAAAACAGGTCTCAGGTTATTTTCTGAAGCGGCAAGCGCAGTTGCGTAGAACGTATTGGCAGGAAGAATTACTTCATCACCCGGCGATAAATGAAGTGCGCGGACACCAAGGATGAGTGCATCAGTTCCCGAATTCATACTAACGCAGTGTTTACTATCAAGATAATCGGCGAATTCTTTTTCAAACAGCTCCACTTCTTCACCGCCGATAAACTGTCCTTTTTCAAGAACGCGCTTTATTGCGGCATCTATTTCGGTCTGAATGTTGTGATATTGACCCTTAAGGTCTACAAATGGGACTGTCATAAAGTGCAAAAATTGTCATTCCCGGCTTGACCGGGAATCTGCAATAATGGCAGATCCCCGCCTCCGCGGGGATGACATATAATCAAGATGATATTTTTAATTCTTTCTTAATTGACTCAATCGTAATCCTGATTCCCTCTTCAATCGGGGTAAATGGTTTGGTATAGTACTTTCGGAGTAATGTTGTATCGGCCATCGTTTTTTCGAGATACAGTTTTGGTTTTGGTACAAAAGTCGGTTCAACTGGTTTATCAATAAGCTTGTTTATGAGCTCTACGGTTTCCTTGAAACTGATGTCGGTACCGGTGCCTACATTCACAACTGGTTCAGGACAGTCGATAGCCAAGGAAAGAACGATATCGACAATGTCATGAATGAACACAAAGTCTCGTCGCTGTCCTCCATCACCCCATATAACCGGTGCCTGTCCTTTGAGCATGCTCAAACAGAATCCATGCACTACTCCCTGAAATTTTCCTTTATGCATTTCGCCAGGACCATAGCCTGCAAGTATGCGTAACCCTAATGAGTTAATGCTTCGTTTATAAATCTTTGCAATCTGCTCGAGTTCTATTTTTGTCTTTGCATATTCATTCTGTGCACTCATATTCAGCACAGCGTTTTCTGTATGTGGCGGCTGGATACCGTTGTATAGACTGCCGGTAGAAGGATATACAAATCTCACATTATGAGTCGCAGCATAATGAATCATATTTACAAATCCACGTACCGTTATATCTACCGCATCCGGCAGATTTTCATCAAATAGAACGGTAGAAGAAGGAGCTGCAAAATGGAACAGATAATCATATTGAGATTCTGGAAGCTGTTCAAATATCTTTGAATCACGCACATCGCCTTCTACGATATCTGCATCTGCAGGTACCTCTTTGCGTTTTGCGCCGTATGAAAAGTTATCTATCACGGTCACAAAAGCACCATATTCGAGAAGCTTTTTAACGAGGTTCTGTCCGATAAATCCAGCTCCACCCGTTACGATACATTTCTTACCTTTATAGTGTTCCATAATCATTTTTTTGCATCAATTTTTGACGACAACGTTGTATACAAATATACCCATGTTAACGTGAAACAGACAACCGGATGTAAAAACCATGCGGTATCTTTAATACGCATGTATCCACGTATCGCTTGAATTGTCGGTTCGATCAGCGTAAGTGAAAATAGAATATATAGAGCAAGCCTTAGCTTATCTGTCTTTTCATTATACAGATGATACCGGCGTATGGCTTTTTTGTGAAAATATAAATGCTTTGCATATTTATTTCGTTTTTTTATGAAGTTACCAAACTGTTCCCCTGTCTTATGCCATATATCATTTTTCACAAACGCATAGGTATCATAACCCATGCGCAGAAGATCTACACAGGTGTCTATGTGTGAGAACTGTTTTGGATCTTGCGTAGCTTTCTGCATGATTTCCCGCTTCACGATAAATCCATTCGCACCTACAGTCGGAAGGTTCAGTTCATTAAATGTAACCTGATAATAGTCACCTTTATCCTCTGCCTTCGCATCGAGATGCCATGAGTCATCAAAATAAGCAGCACGATCACGTTTATGCAGATAAAATGCAACGGGGTCATTCATGCCGAACAGGGCGAAATATTTATTCAGGGGTTTATCGTCTTTGTTATAGTGATATCTTACGGTTTCGACGGCAAATATCTTTGGATTATCTTCGAACGGTTTGATCATGCGTGCTAACCAGTCTTTATCCGGAATCACATTGTCCGACGGGTAATTCACGAGCAGATCTGCATCTGAAAGGTTATATCCAACTGCAGTCGCCTCTTCAGGCCCATCTGTTTTGACAACATGAACTTTGCAAAAAGGAAAAGATTTTGCGATTTCGAGTGTTCTGTCCTTTGAGCCACCATCAATGACTACAACTTCAATATTTTCCTGTGGATAATTCTGAGATTGTACACTTTCAAGACATTCCTGGAGAGTTCCTTCGCTGTTAAAGGTGCAGGTTATGAACGAAATTGTTGGTAATGTCTTCATAGCTCGAATGGAATTAGTATATCACATGCGGATGTGTCTTGAAGTATTCCTGTCGTTCATGTGTGAACCGCTGATATTCATAAGGCGTCATAAGAGGTTCGAAATCGAAGTGATTAACTGCACGATAGATTATTGAATAAGACTTTGGATACAGATTGTTTATGACTGAATCAATCATTAAGTGAAAAAACAAAGCGAGAGCGATGGTAAGAATAATTGCTTTGAAACGGAGCTTTTTGATATACCAGAACGCAATGAGAAGGAGAATAACAAATTCAAAACCGTGCAGTGGTACATAAAACTTTTTACTTATTAGAAACTGGGTGCCTGCGAGAAATTCATGCAAACTAAAATGTTTAAAGCCGAATACCAGCACATAATCAAACATGTGGTCGAGATCTACAAAGAATCCTGCGATGATTCCAAGAACTAGCAGAAATAATATTCCTGGCTTGTTTTTTTTATTTTTGTTTCCATAATACGTCCAGGCTATATAAGCCGCGAGTACGCTCAGAAGAAAATGGGTAGATTCATGCAACCATAGCGGGATATTCATCGTTTAATAGATGTTTTTGCAAATCCGTATTGCATCCGGTACAGGAAAAAATAAGCAACCCGGTTAACATCGTTCGTAATATAGTCTATCACGTAGTGAGTTGTCAGTGATACGGCAAGAACTACAGCGAGTTTATAGCCATACTGTGCATACATCAGCATAAAAATAAGGACAAGTTCCCAGCTATGGCCCGGCGTAATAAATTTCTTCCATTCAATAAAATATGTGCCTGATAGAAACTCACTCAGATTGAATTTTTTCTTATCGCGTTTTAAATAGAGAAAATAATCAACCAGATGATCCAGATCCAGTAGCACACATACGAAGAGTGCAATAACGCCCATTTGTACACTCTGGAGCTGAATCGTTACGAGCGTTGCCATGACGATAGCTGCGATAAATGTTACTAGCTTGTTATGCGCCGTCTTTGTGACCGAAGGAGGCTTTATGTTTTTCATGGGTTACAGATTAACTGCGGAGTCTCCAAGATTAACCTTATCTTTTTCAGCATCTACAGATGTCTTAGTTTTAATAAAGTGTTTACCTAGTGATTTAAATGCATTTTTCCAGAAAGCCATAGATGTGAAACTTACTTTTGTCTGATTTGGATCGAAATCCAGGAGATGTCCCATGAGTTTCTTCGCCATGTAAAAAAGATACATGAAATCATGTAAGCTGCGGATCTGCAGTACTTTTCTGATAATATATTGTGGCGTCATGAACGCTGAATAGAGCTCCTGCTCGAGTTCGTATATTTTTTCGATCGGGAATGGAGTCTTCATGACAGGCTGACGCATATCAAAATCATCATAATCATCAGACAGCAGCAATCCTTTTTCTTTACATTCTTTATAAAGCGGTGTGCCTGGATATGGGATAACAATGGTTGCCTGCATTGTATTGAAATATCCTTTCTTAAAACAATATTTTGCTACTTCAATTGTTCTTTTGGCATCTTCATAAGTTTCCCATGGATATCCAAGCATGATTGTTGCGTGAGGTTCGAGTCCTGCTTTTGATGCCATGCGTGAACCGTTAATCGTATCTGCTTCTTTTGTTCCTTTGTCGAGTTTATCGAGCGTTTTCTGATTTCCTGATTCCATTCCGTATAGAATAAATCTGAATCCTGCCTTGCCCATGAGGTTATAATATTCCTGATTGAGTGCATTGAAGCGCATGTTACATCCGTATACGACTTTCTTGTTATATCCGCTCTCGATAAGAAGATCACAGAATTTTTTGAGTTTCGGACCGATAAACATCGTTCCGGCATCATCAAAAATTTCTTTTACACCGTACTTATCTACTACATGCTTTACTTCTGCAAACAAACGTTCAGGTGAAAAACTGCGATATGAACCTATCGGGTTGATCGTATGATCCCAGACGCAGAATGTACAGCGGTTCCACCAGCAGTCACGACCTGAGTACATATAAGTTGCAGGAGTATATTTATAGTTTCCGTTTTCGTATGCATAAAGTTCCCATTTCGTCAGATCACGATTGATGAATGGAAGTGTATCAAGAACGTGCTTAAGCGATGCAGGGCCAGAATTACAGATTTCTTCACCTGATGTAAGCTGTGTAGTTCCTTTTGGTGTTGCCGTAATATCTTTGTTTCCTTTGCGCCAGTACACGCCGCCTTCAAGTTCTGTTCCTTTATAAATGTGATTTAGGAGGTTTACTACTACAAAGTCATAATCGCCACCCGTGATAGCATAATCAAGGGGACTATTCTCAAATATTTCGATTGGTAGATAACTGATGTGATCTCCTACCCAGATAAGCTTAAGATGAGGTAATTTCTTTTTAAGATCAGCAATCTGTTTCCAGTGTGTTTTGACGATGGGTGACTTAGTTTCGACCATCAGATAATCTGGTGCGGTTGCTGAAAGTTCATCAAACCACTGATCATATGATTTTCGTTCTGAGATACCGTCCATCCAATATACTTTGTATCCTTTGTCCTGAAGATTAGATGCAGCATAGGCAGGCACCATAGGATAAATATAAGTAGGTGCATTAAAATACTGAAACTGTCTGTTCTGAGAAAGAAGAGCTACTCCTTTTTTTGATTCAATTGGCGGATATCCAACAACAACAGTGATATCACTCACTGATTTGATCGGGACGCCCGTATTATTGGTATGTTTGACCAGTTTTTCTTCAGTTTGAGGAGTGTTATGTGAAGCCATTGTATGTTTAAGTATTACAAATTAGGTGTTAGTTGTCAAACAAAAATAGTATCATAGTCCGTAGACCTCAACCTACAACTCATAACCTAATAAATTTGTTATGGGCTGTGGGTTACGGGATTCGGTCACGTCTTTGGGTACACCTTCTCGCCTTTTACATAGACTTCTATAGCAGCGACCGGACACGATTGTGCGGCTGCAATAATTTTTTCGAGCTTATCCCACTCGCCTTCTTTACATATTGCAATATTATCTGCATCAAGATCAAATGTGCTCTCTGCGTATACGACGCATGTGGCCGCTGAGATACATGTTGGCCGATGTATGCGTATTTCTATATCACCCTGTTTTTTTATTTCTGTTTCTACTGTCATAGGCTTTGATAATCGTCATTCCTGGCAAGTTACAGCATGACCGGGAACCTGCCTGCCGGCAGGTAGGTCCATGGATCCCCGCTCTCCGCTGCGCTTCGGCAGGGATGACAAAACGATTACGAATAAATTCTATCATGTTTTGTATAACCTGCAATGAGACCTTTGATAAATGTTATACCGTAATATACATGAGTTAACACTAATGCCAGAGGCGCACCTATCATCACCTTCAGGTCGCGCGTATTTCTGAGCGATCTGAACGCAAGAACAAACATGTTAAGTACATATAGTGTCAAAGGGAGCAATAGAATAATGAGATACTGATAAGGTAGCTTTAATATGCCTGCTAATAGTACATCTACGATGACAAACAGGAGATACAGAGAGAAGAATGAAGGTACCAGGTAAACAAATCGTCTCGAGTTTGCATCGCCGTGTGCAAAAAATGCTCCGCGATGGTATCCATAACTTCCGTGTTGTTTGAGATATGGTTTGAGTTTATTTCGACGATGATGATAAATAGTTACTTTTGGACTGTACAGTATCTGTTCTTTGTTCTTGTGTACAAGATCGTTACATAATTTACTGTCTTCGCCTGGCCAGTAATCATTATTAAAACCTCCCAGTTTCGTAAATAGTTCTTTCGTAATCAGAAAGTTCATGGATGGATAATCATCAACATACTGTTGCTTACCCGGAAAAAAGCGATATGCATATCCTCCAGAGCCAACTTTTGTTTTCAGTACTTCATCAAATGCTTTTTCCCACGGTTCGGCATGGGGAGGAAGTATGCCAGGACCACAGACGGCTGCAACATCATGGGTGACAAATGTATCTACTGCGTTTTGTAACCAGTCTGGTTTTGGGTATGCGTCATCATCAATAAAAGCAATGATATCGCCTTTCGCGTGTTTTACACCTATATCGCGTTTCATCGCAGGCCTCGTTACATCATGAGTCGGAATAATGCGCAGGAATGCATAGTGCTTGAGTAATTCTTCGTCCTTATCGCTTTTTTCATTGGGTAGAACGATAACTTCAAATCGCTTGTACGTCTGATGAGTAAATGCAAGAAGATTTTCTTCAATGAGATATCTCGATAAGTCTCTTGTTGGAATGATAACGGAAATAAACGGATTTGGTTTCATATTATTTAGTGATCTTTATATCAGGCGGGTATGTAAAGCGATTATGCGCTTTTGAATAATATTTACGGATATATGCCCGGTAAAAAATAGCCATGGTATCAACAATAATACCGAAAATTGCTTTCATTGTCGCCGCAGAAGTAACGGTCGCAAAATGATAATCAAGTTTGATGGGTGCTTCAAATATGCGCTTATATCCGATAATGTTAGCTACAACTAGAATTTCAAGGTCACCAGCAAATTTTTTCTCTACGAGTCGTGGAAGTATGCGCTCCAGTACATTTTTTCTGAAAATTTTGATTCCTGCCTGCGTGTCATGTACCGTAATGCCAAATAACAGTTTTACTACATAGTAATAGCCATAACTTAAGATCTTTCTGAGGAGAGAATAATGAATCTGCGAGGCAGGATGTCTTTTCGATCCTACTATAATATCTGCGTTATACCACTCCATATGTTCCAGGAGCATCGAAATGCCGTTTGGATCTATTTCCATACCAGAATCCAGAAACATCACATAGTCCCCTTTCCCGATACTCATGCCTACCCGAACAGCATAGCTTTTTCCCTGATTCTCCTGATAACTTACGCATGTTACTTTGGGTATATGTGCACTAATTACTTTTTCATATGACTTGTCGACCATACCGTCGACAACAACGATGATCTCGTAGTCATAGCGGATATTGTCGAGTACTTCTTTTATCTGAAGAATATTTTTGTGAATGATATGTTCCTGACGATATACAGGGACTATAAGACTGAGGAAGTGTGAATAATTTTTCTGTTCCATCATTAAGATGTTTTAATTTGTTGCCAGATATATGTAATTATATACAAAACCGCCATGATGATAGCGAAGATGTTATCTATTGTAGTGATCGACTCTATGTTTCGTGCAGATGTGTACAGGAAAAACGCATAAAAGGGAATGCCGATTAGAAGTATGAGAGATGCTAACTTTCCCTTAGCAATAAAATAACTGTTAATAAAATAAATCATTGAATACAATGTTCCAAATAGTGCTGCCGAACCAAGATGTGTTGCTACATCGTCAAATGCATGACCGAAGAATACAGCTATAACCTGGGGAGCAAAATAGGTATAAAAGATGTACCCTGATATGCCTATTACGGCGAGCACTGCAGTGTACCCGATAAACGCTTTTTTCTGTTCATGTTTAGAGCCGCCTCCCGCAAACAATACAAACGTAATAGTGGTAATAGGTCCTACGAAATAAAAGATTATTTTTGCAAACAAAGACCATGACGCATAAATACCTGCATCATGTGCACTCAGAAATTTTTTAACGATAACAACGTCAAGATTATTAAGGAGCGTGAGTGCAAACAATGACCAGAAAGTGATCAAAAACTGCTTACTGCGAAACAACGTTCCAAGTGTGGTTTTAAACGGAATAAAGACATGGCCATGTGCAGCCTTTATATGTTTGTGCACGTACCAGAAACTTGCAATACTAGCCAGCGCGAGCGATAAAGCCAAAAAGCTGATAACAACGAATGTATTTCCCCATCCGCTATATGCAATTACAGCTCCCATTAATTTAACAAGCGCGCCGGCAAGTGAAATGCATGAATAGAAAAGAAACAGTTTTAATCCTTGAAGATAAGAGGCATATAATGACGAAGTGATCGTGAGTAATATCAGAGGTATAAGCCAGATTGACGATAACAACGTCAAATTAGTCCATACCGGAAGCCATGGGACAATGACAATGAACGGTATAATCACAAACCACCAGCAACGTACCATTTTCCATATGTACTCTTCAAGAGCAAGTGTATATTCGGCTTTATTTTTTGCAGCACTGACTTTCTGAACGACAAGCGTTGAAAGGATCAGAGCAGGTACTGTCGTAATTGACATATAAGAAAATAAAGCTGTGATATCACCGTATCCGACAGTTCCTAAACTTCTTCCGGCAAGGAGATTAAATATGTAGTTAATTATATTGATACCCATTGAGGCTGAAGTAAAAAAAACGCCTCCTTTAAAAAATTCATTCGACCATAAAGCTCTAATCTGTTGTTTCATTTCTGTAAGTATACTACAAAACAGCTTGCATAAGAATCTTTTATTTGCTATCGTTTACTTTTGGTTATACTCCTATGAAAACATACACTAATATAGTTGTAACTGGTTCTGTAGCGTTTGACGAAATCATGGATTTTCCAGGACAATTTGTCGATCATTTTCATCCAGAAAAACTGCATCAGATCAACATATCATTTGTCGTAGACAGGCTCGAAAAGCAACTTGGTGGTATTGCAACAAACATATCATACAACGCTTCGCTATTTGTGCCAGGTAAAGTAAAGATATTATCAGGTGTGGGTAAAGACGGTGATCAGTTCATGCAGTTTTATAAAAAGCATGGTATTGATGCCTCAGGCATGATTGTCGATACAGAACTCTATACATCTACAGGTAAAGTAATTACCGATAAAAAAGATAATCAGATCTGGGGATTTTATTATGGTGCCTTATCAAAAACAAAAGATATTCAATGGAATAAGTATATTGCTTCTGACGATCTCATAATCATCTCCCCCACTCACGTCGATGCATTCATGTCGGTTCAAAACTTCGCAATCGATAATCATATTGATTACATATACGATCCAGGCATGGCTCTCACATGGATAACCGAAAAAGATCTGGCAAACGGAATCGAACACTGTACCTATCTCATTGGAAATGATTACGAAATTGCACAGATTCAAAAACGACTTGGTATTACGATAATTGATCTTCTTAATAAAGGTATTGCGATTATTACCACCCTAGGTGCCGAAGGTGCTCAGTATGTGCACGACAAAGAAACCATAACAGTCGGGTCATATAAAAAAACCAATGTTGTAGATCCAACAGGAGCCGGTGATGCGTGGCGTGGTGCTTTTGCTTCTGGTCTGATGAATGGAGATTCTATAGAAACATGCATGAAAAAAGCGAACGCAACGGCTAGCTTTGCAATTGAGCATTATGGAACTGTCAATCATATGCCTACAATGGAGCAGATTGAAGAGAGAATGAATACTCTATGAGAACTGTCATGCTGAACTTGTTTCAGCATTCCAATATATAAATTTAGATCCCGAAACAAGTTCGGGATGACGCACAAGTATGAACTACGACGTAAAGGACATCAAACTTGCAGGAGAAGGAAAGAAATTAATCGAGTGGGCTCAGCGTGATATGCCCGTACTCAGACTCATCCGTGATCGTTTCTCAAAACAGAAACCATTGAAGGGTGTGACATTGTCTGCATGTCTTCATGTGACCTCTGAAACGGCAAATCTTGCTATAACACTCAAAGAAGGAGGGGCAGATGTATTCTTATGCGCAAGTAATCCCCTCTCCACAAATGACTCAGTTGCTGCATCGCTTGTCAAAGATTTTAAAATTCCCGTATTCGCTATTAAGGGTGAAGATAATAAAA
>CAYXCP010000021.1:0-12084 GCA_964463455.1 uncultured Gammaproteobacteria bacterium | reverse complement strand
TTTGAATTGAGCATAACCACAATCTAAATATATTAATGTGTGGTTATGAAATCAACTAATTACCTAGGTACTGTTAACATTCATTGAGATATGGTAGAGTGAATATATATGCTTACTCAAACACAGTTTCAAACTATAGCTCTCCATTTACCAAGTAGGACTAAGCCTCCGAAGTACAGTGCATATCAAGTGTTGAACGGGATTTTGTTTGTGATGAGTTCTGGCTGTTCGTGGAGACAACTTCCAAAAGAATAGGGTAACTGGCATACGGTATATACAAGATTCAAACGATGGTCAGAATCAGGAGTATTTGGGAGGATATTACATCAACTTCATAAAGATAAAATAGTAGACGTACGTGTTTTGTTTCTTGATTCAACAATAGTACGAGCACATCAATCAGCTTCAGGTGCAGTTAAAAAAAGGGGGCACAATCATTAGGTAGGTCACGGGGAGGATTAACAACAAAAATTCATGTACTTGCTTCAGGTACTCATACAGGATTATATTTTCGGCTATCTTCTGGGAATGCTGGTGATGCTCCCGAGGGGAGGAAACTATTGAGACGGAAACAAATGAGGAAACGGGTGCAGATCGTAATGGATAAAGGATATGCAGATAAAAAAACACGAGCACTCATAAGAAGAAAAAGAGCAGTACCAGTAGTACCACCAAAATCCAATACAAAACGACCCTGGAACTATTCAAAGCGGCTCTACAAAAGAAGAAACCAAATAGAGCGATTATGTCATCATCTGAAAAATTTTAGAAGAATCGCTACTCGATATGACAAGCTTGATATTAGTTTTAGTTCATTTATCGCATTTGCTTTTATAATTTTATACTTAAAGTATGTTAGCAGTACCTAGGTGACAATTCTGATACGCTACTGATACGCTACTGCTTGTGCCGGAGAGAGGACTTGAACCTCCAAGGGATTGCTCCCACACGCCCCTCAAGCGTGCGCGTCTGCCATTTCGCCACCCCGGCAATGTTGCTATGCAACCCAGAATATAGCCTATGGCCATTAGCCAATGGCCTTAATACTGAAAAGTAATTATATCATCATGAAGTATCCGATACAACAGAGTATGTCGCTATAACAATTCCTCCTGCTCCATATCTTTCTTCGGTATCTTCCATCCCATGTGAGTAAACGCATCAGTTGTAAGCATGCGGCCTTTTGGAGTCTTTTTAATGAAGCCTATCTGCAACAAATAGGGCTCTATAAATTCTTCAATGGTACGGCGATCTTCAGAGAGTGATGATGATATTGTTTCAATACCTGTGGGCATATTGCGGAATTTGCGACCAACAAGATACAGATACTGAACATCCAAGTCGGTTAAACCTGCACTATCTATACCAAGAAGCTTGAATAATTTTTCGAGCACATGATTGTCTATTTTTTCATGTTTATCGACCTCTAAGACATCACGTGCGCGTTTTAATATTCTATTTGCGATCCGTGGCGTTTTCCTTCCTCTTTTAGCAATTTCCGATGCTGCTTCGTCTGTGATATTAAGATTGAGAAGAGTACTAGAGCGTTGAATTATTTTAACCATGTCAGGATCTGTGTAATAATCAAGTCTGAGTAATAAGCCGAAGCGATCGCGAAGAGGTGCTGAAAGAAGTGCTAATTTAGTAGTTGCTCCCACTATGGTTATAGGTGGCAATGATAATCTTACGGTGCGGGCTGATGGTCCTTTGCCAATGATGATATCGAGAGCATACTCCTCCATAACCGGGTAGAGCATCTCTTCAACAGGCTTCGGCATACGGTGGATCTCATCGATAAACAATACGTCATTTTCCTTCAGATTAGTGAGAATTGCAGCAAGGTCGCCACTTTTTTGAATTGCAGCACCAGATGTAATTTTAAGTTCACCTTGTAGTTCGCTTGCGATGATATATGAGAGAGTCGTTTTACCAATGCCTGGAGGACCATAGAATAGTACATGTTCCGTAGGAGTGCCACGGTTTTTTACGGCATCTATAAATAATTTAAGTGTTTTTTTTATGTTGTCCTGTCCAATATAATCGTCAAGACTCTGGGGACGAAGATTATTTATATCATGTGTCTGTTCACTCATAAGAATACATACATCGTACCACAGTTGGCTTTAAAATTGTAGAGCAGATGAATGATCGTTCACCCTCACTTTTTCTTAGAAGTACCCAGTTTAATTGCTTCTTTAATTTTTTCTTCAAGAGATAGTTCCTTAGGTAGCTTGGCAACAACATCCTTTGCCTCCTGCGATTTGAAACCAAGCGAGATAAGCGCATCGATAGCTGTCTTCTCATCTTCACTCACATACATGTTTTCAAGTTTAAAGTCACCGCTCAGTTTTGTTGCTAGTTCCAGAAGTATCTTCATAGCTGTTTTCTTACCTAGGCCAGGGATGGAAGTGAAGAAGCCCACATTGTTATCCTTAATGGCTTGAATGATATCAGGCATCGGCGCATACGAAGCTATAGAGAATGCCGATTTTGGTCCGACTCCTGGGACCAGGAGGAGAAGTTTGTAAAGCTCAAGTTCACCTTTTGTCTGAAAACCAAACAGAATGAGTGCATCGTCGCGAACCTGGAGATAGGTATAGATTTCTACTTCTGAAAGAAGGGGACGCGCGAGTATACCTGGTTGCAGAAATACCTGATAATAGACACCTGAAGACGTTTCTATGAGTCCTATATTCCCATCAATTTCTGCAAGATATCCTTTTAGTTTGCCTATCATAAAGTAAGTATAGCACTGTCATTCCCGCGAAGGCGGGAATCTGCAACAAAATGAAGAGTTATTGCCGGGGTGCGTCTGCACCCCGGACTTAGCGGGAATAATCGTACAAGATGCGATGGTCAGGCTGCGCGAATATTGATGATCTCTGTCGTCGCATTTACGGCTGTCACGATGTAATTCACGCGATCGGATCGCTGACCGACCCTCATTGAGATGATGTCTCTCACATCAGGTAGCTTTGTCATGCTACCCATGGTGCGATCACCCAGCTTGAGGGTATACAAGGTATCCGGTGGTTTTGACATGTGAAACCTCCTTACACTAGTCAATTCAACAGCGTTAATTATACTATGGGGCATCTATTTATCTACTTGAGCTCTTCGCGCTCTATTTGCCAGAGGCGGTTATATTTGCGCACGCGTTCACCTCGGGCGGGAGCACCAAATTTAACGAAGTCTGCCTGCACTCCTACGGCAAAGTCTGCAATGAAGTTATCATTCGTTTCAGCTGATCGATGAGATACTATGTATGTGAAATTATTTTTGCGCGCTAAATCTATCACTTCAAGAGTTTCTGTTATTGTACCGAGTTCATTTGGTTTGACGAGGATAGCGGAACAGGCCTGTTCTTTAATAGCTCTTTCGAGACGTTCTTTATTTGTAGAAAGGAAATCATCACCTACTATATATATCTGATTTGTAATTGTTGAAGAAAATTTCTTATAGCCCTCCCAATCATCCTGATACAGCGGATCTTCGATAATGAGGATAGAATACGTATTTGTTAAATAAATCAGAAAGTCTGTGTACTCATCTCTCTTTAACGGATGTGCTTTATCTTTGATAATATATCGATCATCCTTATAAAAATGTGAGGCGGCAATGTCTAATCCGAAGAATACATCGAGTCCGGCCTTCAGATTTTTCTGAGTAAGTGTTTCATTCATTACCTCCAGGGCATCCTGATTCGTCGTGAAATTGGGCGTAAATCCACCTTCTTCTCCTACTGAAATATTAGCGTTTCTGTATTCGAGTACTTTCTTGAGCTCATGGAAGATTTCAGCACCCATCTGATATGCTTTTCCGAAACTGTATGAGGATGAAGGAATAATCTGAAACTCTTGAAACTCAAGATTATTATTTGAGTGTTTACCACCGTTTATGATGCCAAAAATCGGTGACGGGATGCGCTCAATCGGAATCTCTGATCCAAAAAGTGTCTTATATAGCTGATTCACATAGCGGAATAACGGCAATTTTTGATCAACTGCTCCAGCCTTAGCTATTAATTGTGAGACTGCAAGAATAGTATTAGATCCAAGCTTGCTTTTATTCGGAGTACCATCTGCTTTGATAAGCCAGTAGTCAATTTCCTGTTGCTTGAGTGGTGAGACGCCAACAAGCTTAGGTGCAATCAGTTCATTAATATAGGAAACCGCCTTTGTAACACCCATACCATCAAATCGGGTGGCATCACCATCGCGCAGTTCTATAGCCTCGTGTTTCCCGATTGTGGTTCCTGCAGGAATAGACGTTACAACAGACTCTCCTGAATCCAGGATCAGTCTTGCCTCAACTGTAGGATATCCTCGTGAGTCGAGTACTTCATAAGCGTATATTTTTTTTATTACTGACATAGTGATTACTTCTTTCTTTTCGCAATGGTTTCTGCGTGCTTCTTTTCAATATGATAAATGTTTTCGCGTGTGCGGTCTACCGCATCTGGGTTCACTGAGACACTTGTGATTCCTGCTTTTACCAGTTTCTCAACGAGTTCAGGATAGTCGGATGCTGCCTGTCCACAGATGGAACAGGTAACACCATACTCAACACAGGTATTCACGATGTACTCAAGTACCTGTACGATAACCGGGTTGCGTTCATCATATATATTTGCCACTTCCTGATTATCGCGGTCAACTCCCATGAGCATCATGGTCAGATCGTTTGTACCAATCGAAACACCATCAACACCGATCTTCAGGAATTCCTCGAGCTGGAGTGCACAAGCTGGTACTTCTACCATGATCCACAGTTTGAATCCTGGCATCGAAAGAAGTCCGTGCTCACGAACCATTTCTTTGATCTTGATGAGCTCCCAAGGTGCACGTACAAATGGAATCATGAGTTGCAAGTTTGTATATCCTTTATCCCAGATATTTTTGAGTGCATCGAGTTCTAGTTTAAAGACATCTGGATTTGCAATATAGCGTGAAGCACCGCGGAAGCCGATCATCGGATTTTCTTCCTTGGGTTCATACTGCTTACCTCCGACTAAATGACTGTATTCATTTGTTTTAAAATCTGTCGCGCGATAGACAATCTGGCGCGGACTGAATGCCTTTACAAATGTTTCAAGATCACGTGTAAGTCTGTTTACGAAAACCTTTTCTTTATGCTGTCTGATAAATTCTTTTGGATGCACGCCGATTTCTGCAATCATAAACTCCGCACGGAGAAGTCCGATACCATCAACATCAAGCTTTGCTACTTTTGCTGCCTGTTCGGGTTCTGCAAGGTTTACATATACTTTGGTAAGCGTTTTGTAATGATGAACTTCTTTTGCAGCTTTATTGTGTTCAGCCAGTTTGCCTGAAAGAATACTTCCGTGGAATACTTCACCTGTTTCACCGTTCACCGATACGACATGCTCATTTTTGAGTACTTTTGTAGCGCCTTCGGCACCTACAACTGCAGGAATACCCAGTTCGCGTGACACAATGGCAGCATGTGATGTGCGGCCACCTTTTTCTGTGACGATTGCCGATGCTTTTTTCATTGCCGGTACATAGTCTGGATTGGTCTGAGGGGCAACTAGTACATCACCTTTTTTAACTTTATCAATTTCAGTCGGGGAGTGAATAATCTTGACAGGACCTACTGCAATGCCAGGAGAAGCAGGTGCACCGGTCAGAATGGGTCTGTTACCTTCGATTGTCGCTTTTGTTGCACCCGATGCCATGTGTGAGGCTGTTTCCTTCATGGTGGTAATCGGTCGTGACTGCACAATAAAAGCACGATCACCTTCTATTGCCCATTCAATATCCTGTGGGAAATAGTAGTGATTTTCAATATCTTTGACAAGAATTGCGATTTTGATGATCTCATCATCGGTAAGTTTCTGATCTGAACCTTCTTTCTTACCTAGTTTGACTTCGATATTTTTTCCACCAGATTTAATATATTTCAGATTCTGATATTTCATCTCTTTCTTGAGAAGAACGAAAGAGCGCTTATCTACCTCGTAGTGATCAGGAGTAACTTTACCTTGTACGATATACTCACCGAGTCCATAGATCGCTTCTATTACCATTTTATTCTTATCATTTGTTACGGGATCAATGCTGAATGCGATTCCCGATTTATCTGACTGGACCATACGCTGAATGACAGCAGCTAGCCCTACTTTAAAATGATCAAAACCCTGTTGATGACGATAGTAGATAGCTCGTTGAGTGAATAGTGATGCCCAACACTCACGTACCTTGGTAAGCAGATGTGCTTCACCCATAACATTCAAATATGTTTCCTGCTGACCAGCAAATGATGCAGTAGGAAGATCTTCTGCAGTGGCTGATGATCGTACGGCAACAAGTGGTGGTTTGAATGCAGATTTGAGGCGTTTTGCACCTTCTTTAACCATATTTACAGATGCATTAAAATACTGCTCTTCTTTAAGGGGCATATCTTCGTAGTATCCGATTATTTCTTTTGCGAGTGATTCGGGCATCTCGGATTTCAGGATGAGTTCCTGTGCATGATTAGATGCCTGTGCGAGTTCATGTTGATTATCGAAGTTTACAATAGAAAGTGTCTGTTTTATTTTCTCTTGCAGATTTGCTTCTTTTATAAAGTTAAAATAGGCGTTTGAAGTGACGATAAACCCATAGGGGATAGGAAGCCGGGCATTTGTCATTTCGCCTAAGTTAGCTCCTTTGCCGCCTACAAGGCCGACATCATCTTTAAACACCTCTTCAAACCATACGATATTCTTTTTGTGTTTCATATACATATCATAATAGAGGAATATAAGGGAGCATTTCAAGTACATTCGTTTGAACGAATACGTTAGGGTTAAAATAAGGACCCCGTACCATGCAAGTTTGCTTGCTCTGGTACAGGGCGGCTGGGGATTTACTTGCGGCCCGGACCAACCTCCTGATGCCCGGGAATTGGGCGTGATGGGTTGGGGAAACGCAATGTTCCCCTGAATACGCATGTACAGATGGGCTTTTTGGCTATCCTATCAGTTTGTAAGTTTGGTGAAGACATAATCATCCTTTCACTTGTTAGCTTTATCTCTGTGAGCTTTAATCGGACAATAAATACTGTAACTGACACGCAATTGATTGCTGCCAGCACAGATCGGGCCACGCGGACACGTACATGTACCATTCTTTGATGTTTTTTTTGGTTTTTGTCGCTGGTTGAGCGAACTGCCGAAAAAAATAGACACAGAAGTCTCCTTTCTGCATGCTTACTCCGTATGCAATTATACAATAAAAATAGACGATTGACTGCAATCGATAAATACGGCAACTATCCCAAAGAGCTACGTAAGGGGTAGTCAGATGATATAATATCTCATGGGAGATATACGAAAACTAAAGGAAAAGCAAAAAACATTTTACAAAAGCATCGTATCAGTATCTTGTTCCATATTGAACGACACCGTCTACTTCACATCGGAAGGTTTTAATCACCTCATATACAAATCAAATGGAAAGCCAAGAAAAATATCTGAGCAATTTTTAAAGCTAAGTTGTTTGACACACGCTCCCGATGTTATCAAAAAGTGTGGTCAAATAACAGAAACACGTAAATTCAAAAAAAACGTTAAAAATAAGCTAAAAGACACTATTCATTATGAACTTGTGCATGAAGTGTCAGTAGGTAAAGAAATGAGAGTGATAGTAGAGAAAGTAGGAACTGGAAAGCATAAGTTCTTAAGTGTTATGCCTCATAGGAAACACAAAACAAAAAAACGCCCCTAAGGGCGCTCTTTTGCGTGTTAGCTCTCGGCTTAGACATGTCTTAGCTGAAGAAGGGCTTTCGCCCACTAACACTATCTGAATTATACGGTTTTCTGCTATTTTTGTCAAGTTTACTTGACTTACCTTCTTCGGTTGATGTTATCACGTCCGTGTGGTATAAATATCCATTCGGGTGGGATTTATACCATATGACCTTTGGATAGAACCATAGGGTATGAAGGATAGGTTAAACTTTGTACAGTTTATGGTTCGATTTAGTTCGGAGGAGGGTTGTATGGATTATCTCAAGAAACTTCTATACCCGCGCGGCCTTCACTGTACTTCATGCAAAAAAAATCGCAAATTTTATAAAATAAAAGGACATAGGGCCTACGGATGCGTCGTGTGTAGATTTCATATATATCCACTAAAACATACCATATTTAGAAAGTCACGTACTCCTTTAGTCACATGGTTATATGCTATGTATCTACTTACACAAACAAAATGTGGTATATCTGCAAAACAACTTCAAAGACAATTAGGCGTTACATATAAAACAGCATGGAGGATGGCACATAAAATACGTGAACTTATGGATACGGCTTCTGAACAACCTCTATCAGGAATAGTTGAAGTTGATGAAACGTACGTAGGTGGCAGCGGGTGGAAAAACTTTCGAAAAAGACATTGGAATGAAATACCAAAAGAACCAGTCATGGGTCTAGTACAAAGGGATGGTGTTGCTATTCTAAGACACCTAGCTGATGGCACTGGTGGAATAGCTCTCATTGAAGTGATTGAAAAATATGTAGATAAATGAGCATATATTATGACGGACCAACTTCCCGCCTATATGAGGCTCAGAAAGAAAGGTTATAAACATGATTGGGTTATGCATAAAAAACAGTTCGTAAAAGATGGTTGTATATATACTCAAAACGTAGAGAATGTATGGTCACACTTTAAGCGTGGGATTCAAGGAGTTTATCGCTCAGTAAGTCGAAAACACATACAAAAATATGCGAATGAATTTGCTTTCAGGTATAGTTATAGAAAGGAAAATATGTTTGATAAATTGATGTTACGAATACCTACTGTTAAATTTCAGTAAATAGCACTTTAAGTTGAAGATTATTGAAAGGCATCGAGAGATTACCTCATGATTCAAATTCGCCCCCTCACAATTTCGCTTAATAAGCGAGAAAGGAGGTGATGTATATGCTTGTAAGTTTGAGAGTCAAACCACGTCGTATCAAAGGTATCAGTAAAGCGATACTTCCAGATGGACGGATAATACCAATAAAGTTTGCTGGATGAGAGGTATTATTAGAGTCGTTTTAGATTACCGTTTCACGTAAAAACGGTTTGGTTCTCGATGCCCTCCACTAATTTTTAACCTACAACACTAACCTATTATTTGTCAACTCACGCAATCCACATACTATCGCATTTCTCACAATAAACCTTTCTAGAGCCCCATCTTATAATTTTCCCGTAGCAATAAGGACAAATATGAAAGTAGAAGAGAATTTTTTGTAACAAGGTCATAAAAAGCCCGTCGTCATGGTGAGCCTTGCGACTCTGTATGAGTTTCCCCATACAACCTTGTGAGAGCCATGACAGACGGGCTACTTCTCACAAGGTTTTGATTGACCATACCCACGTAGTCACGTGGGGTTAGGTCTTGCTAATTGTTAGTCTATTGTATATCTGATGAAGGTATTTGTCAAAATGGTCGTACGTTGCTTGTTGGGATAGTTACCATAAATACTTATTGACATAAATGGCTTCATTTGGTATCATACCAATACATGATTATGTTCCTTTCATAATGGCATTCGGAAGCGTCTCCCGCTCTCCTAACAGCCTCACACAAAACGGAATAATTTCATTTTTCGCGAGGTTGATTAGGGTAACTCATTCATGTGAAATATTCACTTGACTATTGAATGAAATCCAGTAGAATGTAAATTCTGTGGTTTGAGCACTTTTTCATTTTTGCGCATGTACGGACGGGCATATGGGCCTGTAGTTCAGCTGGCTAGAACGTCCGCCTTGCACGCGGAAGATCACCGGTTCGAATCCGGTCAGGTCCACAAGCGAAACAAGTTTCGCAGCTTATGGCTAATGGCTTTTGGTCGATAGACTTCTATTTGCTAAAAGCTATTAGCAATCAGCTAATAGCTAATTTGATTTTGCACATTAACAATACGGTGTATGGTGTTATCATTCCAAACCGACATTTGGAATATAACAATAGTGGGAACGCAATAAATTTTGTATCCCAAAATTTAAGCGTTCCAAAAGTAGCAACAACATCTTTACAACAGTTTAAGAAATTTGTGTTTAACAAATCGGAAGAGATGGAAGAAACTCAAGTTAATAGCGGATGCCATGGCAGTTTGAGCCGAAGAAGGACGCGTGTATGAGCGCGATAACAACGATGAGCCCTCTAACAGGCATTATCAATCGTTGGTTTCCGAATGGGGAAACCCCCCTCTTAGAAATATGAGGGTCCTAATCGCAAGATTATGGAGGGAACCCGGGGAACTGAAACATCTCAGTACCCGGAGGAAAAGAAATCATATGAGATTCCGTGAGTAGCGGCGAGCGAAACCGGAAGAGTCTAAACCCCGATTTATCGGGGGTATGCGGGACCTGCAATATGCATTATTCTTCATAAAAAAATGTTCTGGAAAGTACAGCCAAAGAAGGTGATAGCCCTGTATTTTAAATGAAAAATAATTCTAGCGGGATTCCCAAGTACCACGAGGCACGGCAAACCTTGTGGGAAGCTGGGTCGGTCACGATCCAAGACTAAATACTCAAACTGACCGATAGTGGACTAGTACCGTGAGGGAAAGGTGAAAAGAACCCCGTTGAGGGGAGTGAAATAGAACCTGAAACTATTAACTAACAAACAGACAGAGTCTGTGCTTCGCACGAAGGTCACAAAGTCGAAAGTTCATAAAGTGAAAAGTCGAGCTCTAAGTACCTTATGACTTTACAGATTTTATGACTTGCGTGCGAAGTGTGGATGATGTCGTGCCTATTGAAGAATGAGTCAGCGAGTGTACGCTCATCGTGTCGTTTAAGCCATAATATGGCGTAGACAAAGGGAAACCGAGTCCAAACAGGGCGATTTATGATACGGAGCGGACGACCCGAAACCAGGTGAGCTAACCATGAGCAGGTTGAAGTTTGGCGAGAGCCAGATGGAGGACCGAACCCGTTGTCGGTGAAATGACTTGGGACGACTTGTGGTTAGTGGTAATATGCCTATCGAACCTGGAGATAGCTGGTTCTCCTCGAAATATATTTAGGTATAGCCTCCATTAATTAATATCCAGGGGTAGAGCTACTGGATGGTTTACGGGGTCTTCGGATCACGTAAATCAACCAAACTCCTAATACTGGGTAATTTATATGGGGAGTCAGACGTGCCCGGATAAGCGGGTGGCGTCGAAAGGGAAACAACCCGCACTTTCGTCTAAGGTTCCTAAATGAATATTAAGTGGTAAAGGCCGTTGCGTTTCCAACACAGCAGGGAGGTTGGCTCAGAAGCAGCCATCCTTTAAAGAGTGCGTAACAGCTCACCTGAATAGTCCGAGCTTAGCTCGGTTGGAAATACAGCGCCGAAAATGAACGGAGCTAAATATTCTACCGAAGACAGAGATCTTGTGCTTCGCACGGAGGTTTATAAAGTCTAAAGTCCATAACGTTTGTAAAGTCTATAAAGTCAATACTCATTTTGACTCTAAAACTTTATGAACCTTGTAACTTTACAGACTTTATGACTTGCGTGCGAAGCACGAGGTGGTAGAGGAGCGTTCTAATCGCATCGAAGCTCTTGGTGTAAACCGGGGTGGAGTTATTAGAAGTGAGAATGCTGACATGAGTAGTGAATCTTCCGATGAAAACACGGATTACCGAATGATCAAGGTTTCCTCAGCAACGTCAATCGGCTGAGGGTTAGTCGAATCTAACCGCGTACCCAGTAGGGTGCGGGGGATGTACAAGCAGTTAATATTCTGCTACTTGGTTATACGCGTTATTACTTAAGTGGTGACGAAATTTGAATAATCGGGCCTTCTATATGGAGGTTCAAGATGTAAATCCGTACGCAAGTATGGGCGAGCATCAAATACTATTTTTTCGTAAGAAGAGAGAGCCGATGATTTTAAGTTTCCGGGAAAAGCCGCTTAAGGAGTTTATAATCAATTCGTACCGCAAACCGACGCAGGTGATCTGGTCGAGAAGACCAAGGTAAACGGGTAAGGGTAGTTCAAGGAACTCGGCAAAAAAGCTGAGCGTAAGTTAATCGACATGCTCTGCCAGGATTCGTCTTGGCCTCAGCAAAAGTTTATCAACC
>CAYXCP010000020.1:4529-12164 GCA_964463455.1 uncultured Gammaproteobacteria bacterium | reverse complement strand
CCGGCAGGCAGGTTGGTTACTCCCACTGCTTTGCAGAAAAAATGGTATCGAGGGCAAGGGAAATTCTATGTATTAATTAATGATTTAACGAGATCTACATTATGCTTGTCCGGCCCCTGTTTATCTAATCCCGGAACTTCAAGTATAAACGGTACAGAAGCAAGTTTGGGATGATTTACCCAGTACTGAAATGTTTCAATGCCCAGCGTGCCTTCGCCAATATTCTCGTGCCTGTCTCGAAATGAGGCAAATGGGTCGCGGCTATCGTTAAAATGGATTACTTCCAGCTTATCTAAACCTATGTGGGTATCAAACCATTCAAGCAGCTTATCTGTTTCTTCAGGTTTCACTATATCATATCCTGCCGAATAGAGGTGACAAGTATCAAGACATATCCGGAGACGGGGATTGTTTACGCCTTCAACAATGCGTGCGAGCTCCTCTAAATCTTTTCCAATCTTGCGATTGCCTGCATTTTCAGCCAGAAAAAAACTATCTTCAGGCGAATTATCAATCACTCGCTTTATATTTTCGATAAGTACAGGAAAGTTTTCGTGAGGTTCATCAAATAAGCCGCGTTCTTTCTTTTCTTTAAATGATCCCAGGTGGACAATACACCCGCGCACTTTCATGCGAGAAGCAAATGTCATCTCACGCGTGAGCATCTCGACTGAGTTTGCACCAATGTTGGCAGGGTCGGCAAAATTAACGAGGTACGAAGCATGAAAGTAGACATTCTGTATTTTGTATCTGCCGAGCATCTGTTCGTAGGTCCATAGATCATCGTCATTTATGAAAGGAACATGTCGTGCCATGGGTGAAACCGCGAACATCTGGAAGGTATTACAGCCCATCTCACCGGCTTTTTCTGCTGCCGCATGATAACCGCCATTGATAGAAACATGTGCGCCGATTTGATGTGACATGGAGATATTCTACAGGAGTATAAAAATTTATACTATAGCTTGTTATAATTATCATATGTTCAAAACGAAGCTTTTTTTAGATGAGTCCGGCAAAGCTAGCCTTGCATCTTCAGATGATTTTATTCTGACCGGTGTTATTCTACAACAAAGATATAAGTCTATAGTGGAGGGATATTTTAATTTCATTAAAAGTAAATACGGTGTTAATGTTAACGCTCCTTATCATAGTTATCACATATATGAACATCCGTATCATAAACTACATAATAGTGATCTAAAGAAATTATCTGTTGACCTTGCTGATTTTTTATCGGTGATACCAGTAGATATTAAAATAATTCGTGTAAATAAAGCAATTTTTAGAAGAGCACTTGGAATAAAATCTGATAACGATTTCACTGGATCGCCTAAGCGAGTGTCTATGAAAGAGTTCCCATATTTAATTACCTTTTCATATTTACTTGGGTGGTTTTCTGACTTTATCAAGGATGGAAATGTTATTGGCGAGATAGTTGCAGATTCTAGGCGTGCGGCAGATAAACATATAGTAGAGGCACTTGATAAAACTAAAAGTCCTGAATGTATACTTGATGCAGCTGTGAAAGATGTCCTTATTAGAAAGTGTACCGCTATTCGAGTTGCAGCAAAATATTATTTATCGGGAGGATTAGAGCTTACCGACTATATATCGTATACGTCTTTTTTTAAGGTGAGAAAGAAACTTGGTAATGTAAAAGATATTGGACTAGAAAAAGTGTGGAAAGTGATAAAAAATAAATTGAGTGACAACGACATACACACTTTGACAAAAGAAGAAATACAGAAATATTTTAAAATTGACAAAGATGGAGTTCACAAGTATCTTAAATAAATTTTAAAAAACTTGTGAGCGCCACCTTACGGTGGACGGTCGCTTAACTACATTATATCTGATTTGCGATCTATTTGTCAATTGTACAGTATATGTACTTGACATATGTTAGCAGAGTTATTATACTCTTGCTAATACCCCTTCGCTCATATTATAACTAGTTTGAGCTTCGGAGGCATAAAGTAGATAATTCTCTATATAAACATATGGAAGATTTAACACAAAGACAGGTAGACATTCTCAAGGCAATCATTCGTGAATATACAGATGTGGGAGAAGCAGTAGGTTCTGAAATTCTTGAGAAGAAATATAAACTAGGCATTTCGCCAGCCACCATTCGGAATGAGATGGTAGAGCTTGCACGTAAAGGCTATCTGAAGAAAACTCATTTTTCATCTGGGCGTGTTCCGTCAGCCCGCGGATTCCGCTTTTATATCAAACATCTCATGAAGGAAAAAGAACTCTCAACCGTCGACGAAGTTGCATATAAAAATAGTATCTGGGATGACAAAGAAGAAACACATAAGTTGCTTTACAACGCAACAAAAGTATTAGCATCGCGAACCGGATTATTATCAATAACAGCGACTAACAGCGGTGATATTTTCTATTCAGGTATAGGCAATATTCTCGGAAAAACAGAATTTCTGGATATGGCACTTTCACGTACGCTCTTCGGCATGCTCGATGAAGTACATTTCTGGGAAGGTATCCTTCGCCAGTTTTATCGCATGGACGAGGATGTAATGTACCTTCTGGGTGAAGAAGATTTCCGTGACCCTGTATTTGAATCATGTGCAAGTGTGATCGGAGAATTCGAAGGACAGAAAACAAAAGGAATTATTGGAGTAGTTGGACCTAAACGTATGTCATATGACGTCGTTATTCCCCAGGTTCGCTATTTTTCACATCTGATCGAAGAAATAATCAGATCACAGGAAGGATAACATTAATTAATTCGAATAGATTTATGGATAAACAAAAAAAAGATGATACTGTAAAGGCCCAGGCATCCTCTGTATCACAAAATGATACTTCAGCGGCCAAGCCAGTTGTTGACGAAACCTTGGTACTCACCCAGGAACGGGATGATTTTAAAAATAAATATTTACGCGCACTCGCAGATTATCAGAATCTCGATAGACGCATGCGCGATGAACGCGTAGAAATACGTAAATCGGCAGAGGCGAATGTAATTCACGAATTATTACCATTTCTGGATGTATTAAATCAGGCAGAAGTGTTTATCAAAGATCAGGGTCTCAAAATGGTAAAAGATAAGTTTGTTCAGCAGCTTGCAGATATGGGAGTTAAAACAATGGATCTTCTGAACAAGGAATATGATCCATATACCGCAGAAGCAATAGAAGTAATTGAAGGTGAAAAAGAAAATATGGTAGTCGAAATTGTGCGTAATGGCTATATGTTATACGACAAAATATTACGCCCGGCACAAGTTAAAGTGTCAAAAAAATCTTTATAAATTTATTTTAAAACTATGAGTAAAATAATCGGAATCGATTTAGGAACAACAAACTCAGCGGTTGCCGTCATGGAAGGCGGAAAACCGAAAATTATTCATTCTCAGGAAGGCCGCAACGTCATCCCTTCAGTGGTTGACCCGGTCAAACATATCGTCGGTGATGTCGCAAAGCGACAGATAGTTATCAATCCAAAAAGAACCGTCTTCTCAGTAAAACGTCTCATGGGTCGCCGTGTTTCTGATCCATCAGTACAGTATGACATGAAATGGCTTCCCTATGCCATCAAAGAAGGAAAAGACGGACGCGCAAATGTAGAAGTTGAAGGCAAGACTTACACGCCACAGGAAATTTCTGCCATGATTCTTCAGAAAATCAAAGCAGATGCAGAAGCATATCTCGGTGAAAAAGTAGAAAAAGCAGTTATTACAGTTCCTGCCTATTTTGACGACAGTGAACGCCAGGCAACCAAACAGGCAGGCGAGATCGCAGGTCTTGAAGTTGTACGTATCATTAACGAACCAACAGCAGCAGCTCTTGCATACGGCCTTGATAAGACACATGCACATACGATTGCTGTTTATGATTTAGGAGGAGGAACCTTTGATATCACCATTCTTGAACTCGGTGATGGCGTATTCCAGGTAAAAGCCACCAACGGTGATACACATCTCGGCGGCGACGACTTTGATAAGGTCATACTCGATTACATCGCAAGTGAATTCAAGAAAGAAAATGGCGTTGATCTTACCAAAGATGCACAGGCATTACAGCGTCTGCGTGATGCTGCTGAAAAAGCAAAGATCGAACTGTCATCTTCACTCGAAGCAGAAATCAACTTACCATTCATTACCGTCAAAGATGGACAGCCAACACACCTCGTGATGAAACTGACCCGTGCAAAGCTTGAACAGCTTGTCGGTGATCTCATCAAGAAATCATTCGAACCGGTAAAAGCAGCAATTGCTGATGCCAAGATTTCTGCAAAAGATATCAATGAAGTAGTACTTGTCGGTGGAATGACTCGTATGCCAAAAGTAATCGAAGAAGTAAAAGCTTTCTTTGGCAAGGAGCCAAACCGCTCAGTCAATCCTGATGAAGTAGTTGCTATTGGTGCAGCTGTACAGGCAGGCGTACTGACCGGAGAAACAAAAGACGTTGTATTACTCGATGTAACCCCTCTGACCCTTGGTGTCGAAACACTCGGAGGCGTTACCACACCGCTTATCACACGAAACACAACGGTGCCTACAACAAAATCAGAAGTATTCTCAACCGCACAGGATAATCAGACACAGGTAGAGATTCATATTCTCCAGGGTGAACGACCGCTCGCACGTGATAACAAGTCACTTGGGCGCTTTATCCTTGAGGGTATTCCACCTGCTCCACGAGGTGTCCCACAGGTTGAAGTTTCATTCGATATTGACGCAAGCGGTATCCTGACAGTCACTGCAAAAGATAAAGCAACTGGCAAGACACAGAGTATCAAACTTACAGGCTCAACAGGTCTTTCAAAAGAGGAAATTGAAAAGATGAGAGAAGCGGCTGAAAAGTTTGCTGATGCAGATAAGACAGAAAAAGAACGCATCGAAGTCAAAAACAAAGCAGACAACTTACTCTATGTTGCTGAAAAATCACTCAAGGATGTTGGAGAAAAAGCTCCACAGGCCGATCGTGATGAAGTAACTGCAAAAATAAAAGAACTGAAAGAAGCCATTGAAAAAGGCGAGAAAGATGAAATGGAGAAAAAAACAGGCGAGCTTTCAGAGTCACTGCAGAAAATAGGCAAGCATATGTATGAAGAACAAGGCGCAGCTCCACAGCAGCCACCTGCCGATGGTCAGCCAGCCAATGTAGAACAGCCTAAGGAAGAGAAAAAAGACGTTGAGGAAGGTCAGGTTGTCGGTTAAAATGTAAATCACCAATGAAAGATTACTACGAAGTTCTGGGTGTCACGAAAAGTGCATCTGTAGACGAAATAAAATCGGCTTATAGAAAACAAGCACTCCAGTGGCACCCTGACCGTAATAAGTCAGCGGAAGCTACTGAACGGTTTAAACAAATCACCAAAGCATACGAAGTATTATCCGATCCTAAGAAAAAGGAGATGTATGATCAGTATGGCCACGATAACTTCGAACGCGCCGGTGGAAACTCTGCAGCCGGTGGAGCCGCAGGTGGCAGATCAGGACCATTCACGTACACATACGGTGATTTTGGTGGCGGCAATCCATTCGGTGAAGGTGGAGCAGATCCGTTTGAGATATTCGAACAGTTTTTCGGGTTCCAGTCTCCGTTTGGTCAATCACGACAGCAGCGCAAGCAAATGTATCAGATTCAACTGACGTTCGAAGAAGCAGTAAAGGGTATTGAAAAAGAAGTCCGACTTGAGGGCTCAAACAGAAAAATAAAAATACCTGCGGGCGTTGATGATGGTACACGCATGCGGTTTACTGACTTTGATCTTCTCATCAGTGTGAAACCTCACGCTTTCTTCAGACGCGAAGGACAGGACCTCTATGTTGAAAAAGAGATTACCTACCCGATGGCTGTATTAGGCGGTGTTATTGACGTCCCAACCATTGATGAATCGGTAAAACTGAAGATTCGACCTGGCACTCAGTCAGGCACAACGGTCCGTCTACACGGAAAGGGTGTCCCATACCCAAACTCAAATCGCCGCGGTGATGAATATGTTTCCTATCGCGTAGTAGTCCCACAAAAAGTAAATACAAAGATAAGAAAGTTGCTGGAAGAGCTGCAGCGCGAGACCGGGTAATGGATATTCATACAGATCTCTCTCACCTCAGCACGTATAAGACATATCTTCAGTTGAAGCAGGCAACTCACGAGTTCATGAAAGATAAAAATTATCTAGAAATAGATGCACCCGTTCTTTCAACTGCACTAATCCCGGAATCATATCTCGATATTTTCAAAACAGATTTTTCTTTTTTTGATAGAAAACAGGCTATGTACCTCACTCCTTCAGCCGAGCTTTTTCTGAAACGATTACTCACGCAGGGCGTTGGCAACTGTTATTATCTGGGCCACTGTTTCCGTAACAGCGAACCACAGTCAACATTACACTCACCCGAATTTACGATGCTCGAGTTTTATAAACTTGGCATAGATTACCAGCAGATGGGTGATGAACTTCTTGCGCTCATGCAGCATCTTGCTACGTCTATTCATGGTTCTCACACATTTACATACAAAGGAAGATCAATCTCTGTCGAGCGATGGGAGAAACTAAGTGTAGCGGAAGCGTTTCGGAAGTATAGTTCTATACCTCCAGAGATACTGTTTGATGAAACGAAATTCCTTGAAGCGGCACAGTCGAAAGGATATAGCACAGAAGGATTCCTGTACGAAGATTTGTTTTCACAGATCTTTACTCAGGAAATAGAGCCTCATTTAGGGACAAATGGATTCCCCACGCTTGTATATGATTATCCTTTGCAGATGGCATCACTTGCAAAACTGAACACTGACAAAAAGACGGCTCAACGTATAGAATTCTATATAAGTGGGATCGAAATCGGTGGATGTTGCACTGAACTTGCCGATTGGCAGGAGCAGGAAAAACGGTTTGAAAATGAGGGTTTGAAGCGTCAGAAAAACGGACTTGTGCCTCATGCAATTGACAAAGGCTTTATACAGGCGTTAAAATATGGTCTCCCGCATTGTACGGGGAGCGGTGTAGGATTTGATAGGCTTGCTATGGTTCTCACAAATACTTCATCGATAAATGAAATAAGAATAGTCGATGTATACTAGTTCGTATACGTCATTGCGAGGAATGTAATGACGAAGCAATCGCATATATGCAGATCGCCACGTCCTCGACGTACTCGGACTCGCGATGACGTTTAGTTAATATAAATTTAATATTATACCTATGAAAGTAATGGCAGGTAATTTAAAAAGAGGGGATTTCGTATTTCATCAAGGTGAAATATGGCAGATTCAAAAAGCTGAGTTTTATTCTCCAGGCAAAGGTAATGCTCTCATGAAAGCAAAGATAAAAAATGTGAAGTCAGCAAAAAACGTAGATATGACTTATAAGTCTGCTGAAACAGTTGAAACAGTAGATGTAGAAAGTGTAGAAATGCAGTACCTGTACAAAGATGCTGAAAGTCTCTATTTCATGAACGAACGAACTTACAATCAGTACACACTCCCCCTTGAGATGGCAGGAAGTGCTGCAAATTATCTGAAAGAAGGAAGTAAATATTATCTCTATCTTCACAATGATGTCCCACTTACTCTTCGTCCTCCAGCAAGTGTACATCTGAGAGTAACTGAAGCAGAAGACGCAGTGAAAGGTGATACCGTTTCAGGCGTTAAGAAA
>CAYXCP010000020.1:621-4519 GCA_964463455.1 uncultured Gammaproteobacteria bacterium | reverse complement strand
CTGTTATGGTTCCGATCTTCGTAAAAGTCGGAGATATCATCTCAGTCAATCCTGAAACAGGAGAATACGGTGAGCGCGTCAAAGATCCGACACAACAATAATTATTATTTATCCACCATATATGCTTTCGGTAGGAGAAATACTACGTAAAGAGCGCGAAAAAAAGGGCTTATCACTGGTTCAGGTGGAAAAAGAGATCCGGGTCAGACAAAAATTTCTTGTCGCAATCGAAGAAAATGATTGGAATGGCTTCACATCAAAAATATATATAACAGGCGTCATCACGAACTATGCGCGGTTTCTTGGTCTTGATCCTCAAAAAATGGTTGCATTCTTCCGTCGTGATTATGAAAAGATCGATGATGTGAAATTCAAGAAAAATCTCTCTCGCGGATACCTGAATCCAGAAACAAAAAAGTACGCATTTGGCGGTATCGCTATTCTTGTGCTTCTTTTTGTACTATATTTCGGCTACCAGCTCACGCTTTATCTCGCTCCTCCGTCTGTTACATTACTATCTCCAAAACAAGATATATTTCGCTCAACAGAAAAAATAACAATCACGGGTAAAACAGAAAAAGATGCAACCGCGACGGTTATGGGCGATAGACTATATATAAACAAGGACGGGATATTTCAGTATGATTTACCACTTCGTAAAGGAAGGAATACATTCAAAGTAGATGTGACAGGTGCCAACGGAAAGAAATCTTCATTGCAGAAAACGTATATTCTGGAGTAATTATGTCCTTTTATGCAAGTTTTTATGTGACTCACACTTCTGTTAACACAAAATCGACAACACCCACGTGTATATTAGCTCCTAATAGCAGTCCAAATAATAGCTTTTTTCAGAACATCATGACCCTAATAAATAAATAAGCCTATAGAAAGTTGTCAAGAAAATTGACACATGTGTCAATTTTCTTGACAGATCTTCTTATACACTTCATAACGTATACCAATCACATTGGTATTGTATTCTATTCGTTTCGTTGAAACGGAACAGTTTACGAAGGCTGAACCTTAACAACATGAGAATCTTTGTCGCGCAATATGTCACAGAATAGTTGATTTAATAATAAATATGTCTTTCTTGGATCAGTACTTCACAAATATTTATAGTTGTAGATATCGAAACAGATGGCCCTGCCGTAGGTATACATTCGATGCTAAGTTTGGGGGCTGTTGCAACAACTGCAGAAAAAGAAATTTCACAATTTTATCGCACAATCACACCACTTGAAAACGCAAAACGGGACGCGGAAACGATGCGATTCTGGGATAAAAATCCTGAGGCTTGGTTAGAAGTTAATACTAACCAGCAACCACCACAAACAGTAATATCCAGTTATTATAAATGGATAATAAACTTAGGAGTACCAGAGCCTATATTTGTTTCAAGCCCGATAGGACTTGATTACACGTTTGTAAGTTGGTACTTATTTCGATTTGCATCTGCAAATCCGTTTATTGGCACTAAAAACGATTTACGCACACTAGATATAAGATCGTATATAACAGGACGTTATGGTTTCAGTTATGATAATTCCAGCAGATTAAAATGGCCTTCTGATCTTGTAAAAAATATGCCTATTCATAATCATCGTGCAATAGATGACGCTTTAGGATATGCTTTTCTTCTCCGTAAAATTCTTCATGAAGGAAAATGATGGAATAATATAAGCTTAGTTTTTTAACCTATTTAAACTACTCGTTTTGGTAGTGTAATGACCATATATTACTGCTACTTTTATAGTTCAAAAACAAGGAGACAAACATGAGTAGAATCATCGTGACCGCCGCCGGACCAAACATGCGCGAAGTACTTGATCGCTACACACTTCCTTCGTTTATCCGATTTGCTGATCGCTACAAATACGAAGTACAGGTAAATTATCTGGAAACAGATGGCCTCAGTAGAAAAGGTAGTGAAGTAAGAAAGGCTCGCTGGCAGAAGATCAACTTAATTAAGCAGGCCTTACTTAAGCACTCCATAGTTTTATGGCTCGATGCTGACACCATGATCTGTCGAGACGATGAGGATGTACCTCTTGAGCCCACGGATTATCAAGGACTAGTACTTCATCACGTTCCTTCAGAAGGTCGTGTGAATCCGAACACTGGCGTATGGATTCTAAGAAAATGTCAGAAAGCATTCGACTTTCTGGCATCTATAGAAAGGATTGGATTGCCCGAAAACGACCGATGGGCTGACCAGGCTGCTGTTCTACGCGCACTTGGATGGATACTTGGTGATGAAAGGTATAATGGAGCTCGAATGCCCGATCATCCTACGGAGTATATTAAAGGGACTACATGGCTGCCAAGTGGATGGAATCAACCCTATACTGAGAACAGGCGTAATCCTGAAGCCTATATAGGTAGGCCATTGGTAGAGGATCCTCACATAATTCATTATATGGCCATGTCTATACCAGAGCGTCTTGAATGTATGGGGAAAACCTACGATAAGTGCTTTGGAATAAGCACATCTGGCCAAGATCAACAATAAAAGGAGCGTACAGATGCAAAACCTATTGGTTCGTAGATCGGAAAATCTCAGACTAGGGTTTGTACCTAGAACTGAAGCAGCCCAAGTCTTCAAGCCTCTGATTGATAACATTGTGAAGATTTATCTTCGTTATCACCCAGAAATTCGTGCAATATATCTCTTAGGAAGCATTTCAATTGGCGAACACGTTCCAGGTCTGAGCGACCTTGATGTTATAGGCATCGCAGAATCACCAGCAGTCACAGATTCTGATAGCCAACGTCGCCATGATCTAACGCTCCTAGGAACTGCCAGTAAAGATGTAACCTTCGTAGATAACAACATCCTTAACTTACAAGACCTTGGTGAAGGTGAAACTGGAGCTATAGGAAAGGCACGATTGCTTTCCATATCAGGAATATGTGTCTGGGGTGACCCGATAGACTTCAGCTCATATATGCCCACAGTAGGTACAATGGCTGACGAACGAACACAAAGAGCAAGAGCTCTTATGGCTAAGTATAGGCGCGGCGACCTGATCGAACCGTTTAAACGTGATGAGCGATTGCTGATACGCTCATGTGCAAAGGCAGCGATGCGAGTACTCTCTTGCATTACTATTTTGCGAGGTGAACTGTTTTATACGTCTCCTGAACAAACGTACGTAGCAGTTTTAAGATGTGCTCCCGAAGCTTATTCTATTGCTGAACAAGCAATAACTATCATCAGAGGAGGTGCAGGCACAGTAGACTATTCAATGTCACTTTGTGATCAATCTCTGGAGCTGTATGACACATTGTTCCCAGATCTAGCTAGCGTGAAGATGCAATAGCAACACAAGGATTCTCATGTTAACTGCAGGACACCCGTTTGCCGAATTGGCAGACGGGTGACCTCACAAACTTATGCTTTCAAAACTCTATTAATTTGTTATGTTATATTTCAAGTGGTAAAATCAAGCAATTTATATGTCTGATTTATCTGGTCTTATTACATTTTGGTCTTTTGTATTTGCAGCATATTCTATTTTCCCACCTAAGACACGTGCGAAAGTTAAACTATTCGTAAGTTCGTGGTTTTCTATTTTCATATTTGTAATATCTTCTGTTTTTACCATAATCACATATATAGCACATACATTTTCTTTGTGTATTGACAGAACATACTGCTCTAATTTATATAGTTTAAGTCCAGTCATGATATATATAACTTTATGTCTGTATGTTTTTGCTGCCATGTGGGAAATCAATAAAAGTGTTGTTAGTAGACGGAATGTGAAACGTTTTAGTGATTCGGCAGAGCTACTATATAGAAAAGGATTAGCGGTAAAGCAAGATCCTGAAGATTGGGGAGTGCTAATCGATATTCTTGAACGAAAGAGGGTAACTCATATGGCATTTCGTC
>CAYXCP010000020.1:0-611 GCA_964463455.1 uncultured Gammaproteobacteria bacterium | reverse complement strand
AACCCTCATAATTCATAATTGTATGGCGTATCTTTGCATCAACCCATGAATATTTTCGAAGCATTTGGTTTGGTTTATGGATAAAGATTATGCCTGAAGACAGATTCCATATCTACATTACTAAAGAAGATATTAAGTCAGAAAGTCATAAGTTGTTATTAAATAAACTTATAGATTTTAACTTTATAACTAAAATACGAAGAAATATATCGAGAATAGCGACTTTTAACAGAGTGAATACTTTTTACCCAAAGATACCTGATTCGGCATCAACCATTACTGCGAGGTATATAATTGATAATTATTTGCTAGATAAGAATCTGTTGTTATTATCGAGTGATTATAAGCCAAATCACATTCTAAAAATTTTAAAAGCATCAATAAAAACAAATTATAAAACTGAAGAAATTATAGAAAAGTGTTTGGGTATACTTCTTGAAAATCATAATTCTATTTTGTACCGTGAAATCTATAGTTTTAATGTACCCGACTCTGTAGGCGCTAACAATGCAGAAAATAGCAAATTATTATCTATCTTTTTTGATACTAATAAAATAGATAAAGAATTTATAGACAATACTCATATTTACTCTGCAATTCTGGTATACATA
>CAYXCP010000019.1:10578-12773 GCA_964463455.1 uncultured Gammaproteobacteria bacterium | reverse complement strand
TCATCAAAAATATTTTGCGGGGGGGATCTGGACGAATCATGCGCTTGAGCGCTTAGGACAACGCGGGCTTTCCCAGAAGATGGCAGGGGAGACGTTTTCACGTCCTGACAAACAGATTGACGGGAAACAGCCGGGGACGGTAGAGTTTCAACGCAAATATGGCAAGTCACTCGTAACTGTTATCGCTAAGAAAAATGATCAGCGAGAATGGATCATTTTATCGTGCTGGATTGACCCACCACTGCCGGGATCGATTGATATCCTTAAGAAACAACAATACTTCGCTTACCAGAAAGCTTCATTCTGGGGGAAACTCTGGATTATCTTCAAACGCCAGATCGGTTTATGATTTGATGTTTATTATATACAACAATATACGAGTGTATCAATTTGACACTTTTCTTCTTTTTCTTGATGTATAATATACATATTCTTTATGCAAAAAGTAAAACATACCGTAGGAAAAGCATTTCCTGCACTCAAATCATCAAACTTCAGATTATACTTTGCTGGTCAAGGTATATCGCTTATCGGAACCTGGTTTGCCAGTGTGGCTCAGCAGTGGCTTATTTATCCGACGCTCACTCATAACCAGTCAATGCTCGGCATCGTCAGTGCAGTTAATTTGCTGCCTACCGCACTTCTCATATTGATCGCAGGTGTATATGCAGATAAAGTAAATAAGCGGAATTTTGTGATCATACTTCAGGCTTTATTTGCACTCATTTCATTTGCTATCGCGTTCCTCATTTTTAGCGGACATATTCAGATATGGCATGTGCTTGTTGCATCGGTAATCGGCGGCACTCTGTTTTCGTTTGATATGCCAACCCGTACCGCACTGGTTACCGACATGGTTGAGAAAAAAGACTTACCCAGTGCTATTTCACTCTCATCCGGACTCTTTAATGCGGCTCGCGCCATTGGCCCTGCCGTTGCCGGTATTCTGATTGCTGCTACAGGTATCGCATTTGCTTATTTGGTTGATGCGACGAGTTTTATTGCAGTTATCATCAGCTTATTTTTACTGAAGATTCCTCCTCACGTGACACAACCACATCATGGTCAGTCACTTAAAGAAGGTTTTAAAGAAGGATTAGCTTATATACGCAGTCATACGGAGATTATTTTCATCCTCCTTCTTGTTGCCGTTATGACCATTGCAACGTGGCCTACAGCAGTTCTTCTGCCGGTATTTGCAAATGATATTTACAAGCAGGGCGAAGTAGGGTTTGGATTGTTACAGAGTGTATATGGCATCGGAGCCATGATTGGCGCTTTCGGATTTTCTATGCTATTTGATCGGATAAAACACATCTATAAATTTATTCTTGTTCTTACCTCGGTGCTTGCAGGTTCATATATTCTCTTTGCACTCTCACCATCGTTTATCATTGCGCTTCTCGTGTACACAGTCGCGGGATGGGGTATGGCTACATTCTATTCGGCTTGCGGAATCATGTTGCAGATGGATGTACCAAACCACTTAAGAGGTCGTATTACGAGCTTTTATTCATTCATGATCTTTGGTGCGATGCCTATCGCAAGTCTGAGTACAAGTCTTGTAGTTCCATACTTAAAAGCACGTAACACCTCACTCGTTGTACCTATTGCAGGTGCACTGGTAACGTTACTTATGATCTATCTGATCGAGCGTAGATCACCGGGACAACTCGCCCAGAAACTGAATAAACTTGCCGGACGCAAGCAGCCTATGGATGTGACGGAGTTAGTCTAAGATCAGCGGGTCTTATTCCATTCTTCTCTTTGAGCAGTGGCTTTTTTAAGTAACGCACGTAGTCTATCATGCTCAAATTTATCTGTCTTAGCCTGATCTAGTTTTGCACGAACGATATCATAATCGCCTTCTATAGGAGCTTCCCTTTTAATACGTTCCAAAGCAAGTTGTAGATGCTCGGTGTTTGCTGCACCATTCGCTTGAAATTCTCTGTAGGAATAAAATTCGGTCCATCCTTTAGCGGCTAGTTCCTCGGCACTTTCTGAAGATAAAGGAGCTATAGTATTAAGCTTATTTAGTAACATCTGACCATCCATTTTCTCTTCTTGTTGATGAATCCCTTGTTCATTATCCATAATTTTTATTATATCAAATAGTATATTATGTAGAGGAGGATTTTCGATATAAGCTATTACAGAGCTTTACAACAATATATTTTACACCTTTAAGGTGTAGG
>CAYXCP010000019.1:9321-10478 GCA_964463455.1 uncultured Gammaproteobacteria bacterium | reverse complement strand
TCACTAAATACGATAAAATCTTTTTCATCATAATTTCCTTGTTTTACTTCGACATCATTTGCCAGTTTACCTGTAGCTTTTGAGATTTTTATTTTCTTGTAATACGGTGCAATATCGGTTGGTTGAGTACCTTCGATGAAATATTCAGCGCGAGTTGGACTGCCATCTTTTGGCAAACCACCCAGGTAACTATCTACTTGTACTGCTTTTACTTTGTCAGGTTTTGCAATGATGCCGTCTTCATGATTTTTAAGAAGCGTACGCATCACGTTATACCAGATTGGTGAAGCACCCGTCGCACCGGATGCGATCTTGGGATCCATCTTGGAATTATCGTTATTACCTACCCACACACCTACCGTGACTGCCTTGGTATATCCAATCGCCCAGTTATCACGTTTATCATCAGTTGTGCCTGTTTTGACAGCAACTGTTTTACCCGGGACATTCAGATATGAGTTTGGACCGAATTCGTCGGTACGCGCAACGTTATCGGAGAGGATATGGGAAACAAGGAAGGATACTTCCGGTGAAAACACTTTATTTTCCTGTGATTTTACACTCTTAAATATCGTTTTACCTGTATAGTCTTTGATCTCCTGGACATACTGAATATCTTTGCGTGTACCTCCACGGGCAAATACTGAGTATGCATTTGTTAAGTCTGTGAGCGTTACTTCACCGCCTCCGAGCGTTACGGCCAGGCCGAATTTATTCATGTTTTCTGTTGTCGGGGCAAGACTGGTGAGGCCCATGTCATTGGCTTTCTGAAGAAAGTCACGGACGCCGTCCATCGCTACGAGCTTTACCGCTGGAATATTGAGCGAGTTACCGAGAGCAAATCTCAGCTGGACAGGGCCGCGGAATTTGCCATCATAATTGACCGGTTCATAGTCTTTACTTCCCTGATTGGGAAATGATGTTTTGACATCCATAATAACCGAAGATGGCGTATATCCTTTTTCAAAAGCCAGAGCATACGTGATCGGTTTCATGGTGGAACCTGGCTGACGGCTGCCTGTGGCTGCATTGAATGCACCATATTTTTCATCGTTATAATCGTATGAACCCACCATTGCAAGAACTTCACTATTCTGAGAATCGAGAACTACTACCGAGCCGTTTCCTACATTGATATTTTTCAGTTTTACGATTTC
>CAYXCP010000019.1:0-9221 GCA_964463455.1 uncultured Gammaproteobacteria bacterium | reverse complement strand
TTATGGTTGTAAAAATCTTTGTCTTCGATGGCAACGGTGGCTTCTTTCAGATATTTAGATATCTTATCTGAAGTAACCGGGACACGGTTTTTGTCTTTATACAGTTCGAATAATATTTTGTCATTGCGATCATAAAAGACGGTCGCATTCTCATTGAGTTCAGTGAGTTTACCAGGTGAGGGGAGCTTGCGTGCATACCACGCGAATACGGCAAAGCCTACGATAAACGCAAATACGATTACCCCGGCAACACCGAGGAGTGAATACAAGATGAGTTTTTGCTTGAAATCGGCGCGTGATGACCTTCGTCGTGAGACATGCATGTGATTAGTATACAACATTTGGACGATGGACAATTGACGATGGACGGTGGGCGATACAGAAACATCTTGTAAGCAGGAATGGGCTACATTATAATGATGTTCATGGCAAAAAAATCACGAGTGGAAAATATATGGAAAGTGATAGTAATTATCGCTACCGTTCTCCTTATCCTTTCAAGTCTTTCACCTCTTCTCTTTATGAGGTAATGAGTGTCTTTCATGCAGAGTTAACAGGCGTGTAAGTTGGACCATTCGATATACGATTAAGTTCCTGTGCAACATACTGTAAATCAAGGAGTATATTGGTCTGTTTGCGTACTTCAAGCAACGTATCGATCCTATCGCGATCTTTTCTCGGCAATAAAGCTAACAGTTTCATACTGTTGGCTAAAGCTATTACCTTGTCATTGTCTGGCTTCGCAGGCGTACTCCTTTGCTCATGTGAGGACTGAGTTGTTCCGCTGTCTAGCCCTGATTCAGCGTTAAGCATTTTAAGCATAGACAGTACAGAAGAAGTGGTATTTTGTGTTTGTATTTCACCTGTCATGGATGCTATAAGCTGCCTAGCATCATTGGCTTCATCTTGCTCTTCTAAATGTATTTGCATAGCAAGCTGATCCTTCTTTACTGCGCGATCTGCCGCATTATATTTTTCAAAGTCATTTGTTTCTTCCTTAAAATACGCTGAATAACGAGGATTTGCTCTATTTTCAGGAGTATCTGATATCTCCACTTTGTAGCTTTTTATGTCCCTATCACCTGCCGGATGGAGTGTATATTTAACATTAGATATGATCATAGCATCAACCCTGCGTCTCATAAGGACTGATTCAGGGACTTTTCTTCCTGATGTATATTCCTCTATAACTCGCTCATACCTGGGAATCTCTTTCGAAACGCATTGTTGTAATGCATATATAACGGCTTCCTTTTTCCATGACTTGAGTACAGGATCATTGTAAGCAAGGGCGCCAAAGAGTATATATGATGATGAGACTAGAGTTAATTTGGCTAGTAGTTCATCCGGGGTGAGAGGAGGGGTATTTAAATCAGGATCGCGTTCTGAGACACATCCTTTCAACATCGATTTAATGAGTCTGTGGATCATACGAGCACTTATATCCCCACATAAATTAAAACGGACCTTCTGTGCAAGATTACATAGATCAACAAATTCTGAAGGCACTGCTAGTTCCTGGTTTTCATGAATATCTTCTGACATATTATTATGTTTTTAACAGCTGACTTATATTTTTTGTGATGATATGTACTTACTTGCCTTTATGCTAAAATAATATTATAACAGATTGCTCTTGTGTTTTATATACAATCGATAGTAGGTTAGGTATAATAGAAGGATGAATCTAAGCGATCCGGTTGAATTATTACCTGCGACAAGCCCGATAACGATTAAACGATTTAAGTCGCTTGAGATTAATACCCTCTATGACCTTCTTCAGCTTTTTCCTAACAGATATGAAAACTATAGTTTAGTTACTCCTATTCTTCGTGCTACTGCAGGCGAAGTGGTGACGATACAGGGTGTGGTGAAAGAATTTAAAAATACCTATGCACGACGGGGGATCACTGTACAAAAAGCGATTATTGAAGATGCTACGGGGGCAATCCAGTTAACCTGGTTCAATCAGCCCTACTTATCGCGCATCTTTTTGCAGGGGTTACAGATGTCTGTGGCGGGAGTAGTAAAGGCAGCACATGGCGCAAAAGCCATGGACCCTAAAGAATATGAGGTAATACGATTCCCCAGCCAGCCCCATGTGCATACCGCTCGATTTGTCCCGATATATCCTGAAAAGAAAGGATTATCTTCTCGCACCGTACGAGACAAGATGTGGATCGCGCTGCATGCGTTAAGCAATTTTGAAGGCACGCTTCCACTTGAATGGTTACCACCGGAGATTAGAAATAAGTACAACTTATTAGAGGCAGAAATGTCATATCGCAATATTCATTTTCCGTCAAACCTGCACGATGCAAATGAGGCACGAAAACGCATCGCATTTGATGAACTATTTATTGTGCAGTTGTCCGCTGCGCTCGTACGACAGCAATGGAAGAAAGAAACAGTCCGCCTGGCTTTTGATGTAGATAAACACAAACAGAAAATAGACGCATTTATAGGGAAGCTTCCCTTTACGCTTACCGCGGCTCAGCAATCGGTGGTGACCGAGATTCTGAACGATCTGCAGGCAACACATCCCATGAACAGGTTTGTGCAGGGTGATGTGGGATCGGGAAAAACAGTGATCGCGGCGATTGCGGCATACACTGCGTTTCTCAATGGATATCAGACCTTTTATATGGCGCCGACAGAAATCCTGGCTAAACAGCATTTTGCAACATTCGAAAAGCTGTTTGCATCTTTTAATATCAAAGTTGGACTTCAGACAGGAAGTGTAAAAACGAAAAAGGGAGATCATTATGATATTGTGATCGGGACGCATGCACTTCTCACCAGTTCGGTAAAAGGAGACAATGTAGGCCTTGTAATCATTGACGAGCAACATCGATTCGGTGTTGCACAACGATCTATCTTGAAAGAGAAGGGGATCAATCCGCATCTTTTGACCATGACAGCTACACCAATCCCTCGTACCATCGCATTAACTATTTATGGTGAACTTGATCTATCAGTCGTAAACGAGCTGCCAAAGGGCAGACTACCTATCAAGTCATATCTCGTACCCCCTGAAAAACGTGAACGCTCATATGACTGGATCAAAGCACAGATCAAACAGCATGACGTTCAGGTATTTATAATATGTCCGATTATTGAGGAATCGGAAACAGAGACTATGAAATCGGTAAAAGCGGCTACTAAAGAGTATGAACATTTAAAGAATGATGTGTTTAAGGGATACAAAGTGGGACTATTACACGGTAAAATGACTGCGAAGGAAAAAAATGCGCTCATGCTCGCGTTTAATAATCATGAATATGATATTCTCGTAACAACATCAGTAGTGGAAGTGGGGATCGATGTCCCGAATGCGACTATTATGATTATTGAAGCATCAGAACGATTTGGCCTGGCTCAGCTTCATCAACTGCGGGGACGCGTAGGCCGGGGAGACAAACAATCATATTGTTTCCTCTTCACGAATGCGACAGAACCTACTACGGTCGCACGCCTGCAGTACTTTACAAAAACGAATAGCGGGATAGATCTGGCGGAATATGATCTGAAGAAGAGAGGAGCAGGGGAGATCTATGGATTACGGCAGCATGGATATAGCGATCTGAAGGTTGCCTCGTTTGCCGACACCGAACTCATTAAAGCCACAAAAGAAGCCGTTACTTACTTTAATAATAAGTACAAAGTAAGCGAATTCCCTTCGCTACAGGAAAAATTGAAACATTATCAGATTAATCATATTGCCAGAGACTGATTATCATCCTGGTCATATTCCATTCGTCAGTGAAGACTCACATAGCAGATTCTTAAATTATTTAAGAAAGATAAAAGTCACCTGGACAATGTCCAGGTGACCATATTCCACACATGAAGTTTATTCTACCGGCTCAGTTTCACCCGGATAGATTACAAACTCGGACCGGTCGTCGAACCTGACCGTGAGCTTGTAGAAACTGTCATTCAGGCGGCTACGGTTGGTAACCGTACCGACCATCCCTTTCCTGAGCCTGCGATTGCGGACGTTGCAAACCATCCGGATTTTCTTCACTCGCTGTCCGGATATGCTTGGTTCAATATACGGTAGCGCAGGGTTTATGAGCCGCGCAACCACTCGTACAATGACCCAACCCAGCCCGATACAGATCAGCAGTGACGGAATCGGATAGCGACCTGCCAACTGTAAAACCATGGTGATCATAACGCCTCCTTTACACTATGCGACGGATTGATATAGTATTATACCATAATATAGTATATTACTTATAGACTAAGATAGTAGTTTACAATTCGGGTTTTATTTGATATCATAGACCTAATATGGCACCATTACCAAAACGAAAACATTCAACCCAGAGAAAAGGCAAACGAATCACCAGTAAAGCAGCAGGTTTGGCATCACTCGTCAAATGCAGCAACTGTGGAAAGACAAAATTGCCACACTTACCATGCAAATATTGCGGTAAATAACAACCCATAAAGCTATGGATCCCAGACATTTAAAACGTATTAAAGTGACTCAGAACCTGTTTGCTGCAAGTTTTCCAAACGTTGCAGACAACCTACCCTTCGAGCACGAAAAAATGACGAAAGAAATTCTGGATAATCAGGAAAAGATAGATGCTCTCATCACGCAGTATGCTCCCAAATTTCCACTTGATCGTATTGCTAAAGTAGATCTGGCTGTACTTCGCCTCGCTATCTATGAACTTATTGTGTCTCCTACAGAGCCAGCGAAGGTTGTCATTAACGAAGCTGTCGAACTTGCTAAGGAATTCGGTGGTGACCGCTCATATGCATTCATAAATGCAGTACTCGGCACTATCTTTAAAAGTTTACATGCGGATGAACATGAATAACCAGTTAGAGACACTTGAGTCTGCTCTCCAGATTACGTTTAAGGATAAAAAACTACTTCAGAACGTATTCATTCATAGATCGTACTTAAACGAACACAAATCATTTGAACTTCCGTCAAATGAAAAGCTTGAATTCCTTGGAGATAGTGTATTATCACTCATAACCTCAATCTATTTGTATAAGCATTTTTCTGACCTCGCAGAAGGAGATTATACTGATATAAAAGCCTCTATTGTGCGTACAGAAAGCCTTGCAGAAGTATCTTCGAACCTGCAATTAGGTAACTATTTATATCTTTCTAAAGGTGAAGAGCAAGGGATGGGGCGCTCTAACACCAATATTCTGGCAGATACATTTGAGGCCCTTGTAGCAGTCATTTTTATTGACCAGGGTTTTGATAAAGCCTATGATTTTGTTCTAAGCCACTTATTTGAACACAAACTTGAATATATAGTTAAGAATAAGCTCTATTTATCACCTAAAAGCCGATTACAGGAGTTTATCCAGGCTAAACATAAGGTATTACCTATCTATAAGACACTCGAAGAATTAGGCCCGGAGCACAAAAAGATGTTCAAAGTTGCAGTGACACTCGAAGAAACAGTTCTTGGTATTGGAACAGGCTCTTCGAAAAAACATGCTGAAGAAGCTGCAGCTAAAAATGCGCTGGAAAAAATGAAGAATTAACGATATAATTGAAACTTATATCTTTGATTGATATTTATTTGGATTTATTTATTTAGAATTATTTTAACCTATGGCAGTCGCAATCAGATTAATGAGATTCGGAAAAAGAGGATTCCCAACATATCGTATAGTTGCATTAGATAAACGTGCAAAAAGAGATGGAGCATACATCGAAAACCTGGGTGTATATAATCCTATGACTAATCCAGCCACATTTGAATTAAAGAAAGATCGTTATGATTACTGGGTACAGAAAGGTGCACAGCTATCTGACGGTATCACAAAACTTCTTAAGAAAGCTTCAAAGTAAGCATTAGATGAGTCATGCTGAATTTATTTCAGCATCTATATAATGAAGATCCCGAACCAAGTTCGGGATGACATACTTTTTAATTCCTCATATCAAAATACCTAAAACGGATCTGTTTTGGTGTCATACTGATTGGATGACGTATCTGTTTCAGTTGCAGGTGTCAACAGAAATGCAGTTTTATCCTTTACCGTATTGAGTATACGTATATCTTCGGGTGTCAGTTTTGCCATGGTACCTGTTACCGTTGGATTCTTCTTACTATAAAAATTCAATGACAGCTTAATTTTACCGAGTGAATTGGTCGAGAATTCTAACTTCTCGTTCGTTATAAGTCTTCCTCCCGCAAATTGATAGTTTTCAAGAAATGATAGGAATGAATCGGCGTTGCCGTCTCCTTCAACGGTAAGTGATAATTTTTCACGCGTGGATGATGAGAGGACAATATTATATCTGAGAATATTAAATCCGGAAAGAGCTGATAGGCGTTCCAAAGCAAGTGTAATGGAGAAAAAATCTTCTGTGTCTGGTATGAGATGCGAAAGGAGCAGATTATAATCATCGAGATTGGTAGCGACAAGTTCTTTATTATTGGTGAGCGTTACCGACTGGATTTTCAGCTTATCTACTTCGGCCTTTAACATGGTTAATTTTTCCTGTGAGCTAAAATACTCGTTTGCCGCGATGAGACAAAAGATAAGCAAGAGAGGAAGCAGTGAAAAAATGATCACTGAGGAAAGATTTTCCTTTATAGTCTGGTTAATATTACGTTTTGTTAGCATCTTTTGGTGTTATGTCTTTAAACTTGCCTTGAAAATGAAGCTCATAGCCTCCGGTTGTATAGGCGCTTTCCTGTGATAATGAAAAGCTACTTAATTTAAGATCTTCAAAATTACTGAGAAATGTGTCCGATTCTATGAAACGTAAAAACTCGAATGCAGGTTCGTAATCTGAAAATCGCACTACGAACTCGGTTGATTTGTTTTTATCAAGAGTCATCGTATCGAGTATGGGCGATTCACTCGAAAATGCGAGGACGTCTTTTAATAAATTGTAGTAGGGGAGAAATTCAGCGTCGTTTTTGAGAAATTTATTAAGTGAATCATCTTTTGCCGATAAATAAGATAGTTTAGCTGACGTATTCTTATCTTCAACCAGATTCTGAAGTATCTGAATCTTTTCTGCCTGCAGGAGTGCAGTGGTACGCTTAACGGATAATTGGAGAAACATAAACACCATAAATACAAAAAACAGAATAATGCCCACTACAGTACCCGCAATTTTACCCTGCTCGCCAAGAAGAAAGCTCGTCGACTGTGTGCGACGTGTCGTGAATAGATTGATACTTTTTTTCATCTTAAATTACCTGCAATTACTGAAACATATGATGGAATTTCTGCTGCAAATGACTGTGTTATCGGATTAGCCACCAGATTATCCTTGAGATCAAGTATCTGAACTGGCACCGAGAAGAATGATTCGATACGGGTATTAAGCATAGCTACCTGGGTGCAGAAATTCATGACATAGATTTTGTCTACCTTCGCGTTAAAACGATCACGTGCCAGATTAATAATACGCTCTACTTCCTGGAGAAGTTCTTTCATAATGGGTGTAATAATAGTTTCCAGATTATATGATCCATCCTTGTTTAGTCCGATGGTTTTTAATGCCTCATATATTTTAGGTTCTTCGAGATTAAGATTTGCTTTGATGTCACGGACAAATAAATCGAGCCCTACTTTCAGAGTGCGTGACATGATAATGAGTGATGTCGCAGAATCGACTAAATAAATAGATGAATGTGAATAGCCGAAATTGATATAGAGCGATGTGCCTGGTGACTGGGTAAACAGGGATGATATTAATCTGCCCGTTGCACTTAGTTCATTCTCAAGTGACTCGGGGACAAGATTGGCTGCTTCAAGTGTTTTTTCTATCTGGTTTACTATTTTTTTAGGTGAAGCAACAATTAAGATAAGTACTTTTTTTGCTTTTACATCTTCTTTGAGAATCTCAAGGTCGATACTTGTTTCATCGATAGGCATCGGGATAAATTCATCTGCCTGATAACGAATGGCGGCAAGGAGTTCCTTTTCTTTCAGTTTAGGCATTTCGACGATCTGTGAATAGGTATAGCCATCAGGAAGTATTACCCGTACATTCTTCTTTTTTATTTTTAGATTATCGACGAGCTGAGCTATAATGCCTGCCTGTTTTTCGACAACTGCGTCGTTTTCTGCTGTAAAATATTGAGGGGTGGTATCTATGGAACCAAGAGAAAGTAACTCTACTTTTTTACCGTTCTGTTTTGCATCTGCAATACGTGTATATCGTTCGTTTATTTCAAGAGAAAATGATGTATCACTCATAATACAAGTATTTATAAAAATTGTAATTAAGTCAAGGGAATATCACACCGATCTAGTAATTTCTCAGTTTTACGCGTGTCTGATATACCAGTGTGGCTTTTTCTTCAGCACGGGCAGTTTCATCTCCTGCGGTTATGGTAAATTTCACTTCGATTATTGAAGGTGAAAAGCTTGCTGTTTTGGAACATTTCAGTGACAGGTCTGTTATGGTCACATTTGATTTCGTAAGATCAGTGGTTGTGCCAAGAACCGATGACCCTGATGATATTTTTCCGCTGATGAGTGTGTAACTAAACCAGTTATCAAACTGGTCACGGAATTTGCCTACATCTGATACCTCGCCTGTATTTGCGCAGAGTTCGGTTGTATTATTTGCATCGTATGTAGAAACGGCAGAATTACGGATATTACTCGTAATTGAGGTGAGTGCGAAATCGCCTTGTCTTTTTGCTTCGGATAGCCGGTAAATTTTGACCTGTTGTAGCAAGATCATAAATACCATATAAAAAAGGGCAGGTACGACCATCGCAATTACCGATATGACTACCATTACTTCGATTAGAGTAAATCCTTTTTTTATTGCTCCCATATAGAAAACGTTGTATTTATTGGCACAGAGTACGCACGACCCGGCTCGTTCCATTTAACCATAACCGACACATCTACCTGATATTTATAGCCTCCCACAGATTCGACACTTTTCAATGTTACGGTTCGCTGATACAATGTTTTGAGTGAATAATCACACGGCATACTGTTCCAGGCCAGGGAATTCAGACAATACTCTGCAGGTACACCACTTGATGGTGCACGCTCAGAAAAAGCATTCCAGTCAATTTCTTTCTCCGAACGCAGCCATTCAACTGCCTCCTGCGCAAATCGGGTACCTAGGATCTTATGCTCGTTCACCTTCATGTTTTTGACGACAACGGAAACGACTGCCGCTGCCGATACAAAAAAAAGACTCATTACGGTGATAAAAATGAGCACCTCTATAAGAGAAAACCCTGATTTTT
>CAYXCP010000018.1:0-13246 GCA_964463455.1 uncultured Gammaproteobacteria bacterium | reverse complement strand
AAATGAACGAGTGTTTGTTCAGCAAAGAGGTTTTTATGAAAGATATCCTTAACTGTTTTTTTATCGGTAACTGCGGCTAGCATCAGAAACACAAACGCACATTTGGGACATTCACCGCACCAGAGTAATTCACTTGTTTTCTGCATGCTGAAATTATGATTGCAGCTTGAGAACAGATGAAAGTAATTCGGGTAATCTGTAAATTTTTGAGTGATTTCTAATTCAGAAAATGGTCTGAGGAGTGAGAAATAGGTGATATCTGGAGTAATGAAGGTATGTACATACGAACGAAACAGATCTTCAAATTCCGATGATTTACTCCACTGGTGATTTACGGTCATACCGAGATATTCGACATTTCCTGTGTTGGAACTTTGCTCATTCGAGACAATAACATATTTCGTTTGTGAAAGAGCGGCAAGAAGAACACCAACAAGTGCATAAATGATCGAGACAGGAATATGTCCGTTATACACCTCACCTGTTTTATTGAGTTCTAATAGTCTCGGATCAATCTGACGTTTCACGATCTGTGTCTGAACATGAGATGATTCTATAATCTGAGTGATAAAGGAAGGCACGGTTCCCATGGATACAAAAAATCCGTTTACCGGAATACTATGTGACTTAAGGAGTTCGACTGTTACTAAAGAATCTTTACCACCGCTCATGCCTGTTATTGCGGCGTCATTTGTAGGTATATGTGTCGTGGCTATTGCAACGTCAGAGAAAGGAAATGATACAAGCCCGCGATAATCGACGTTATTTCTGAAGTAAAACTCACCCAGACCTGTGGTAAACACGGTATTCCAGAATTCTGCCTGTTCTTTAACCAGCTTTATTGATCCGGTATCTATTGATGAAGGACAAAATGCTTTGAAGTAACTAATGCCGAGTATCAGATGTAGATCTCGAAGCACTGCTTTAACAAACGTATCAGAAAGCTTTTCTGCGATAGCAACGGGGAGGGTCAGTGTCTCCTGAAACTGATATGTGTCAGTATCAGATACCACTTCATAGGTAAAAAGAAGCGTACGCCCGTCATCGGTAATCTGGGCGTCCTTGTATCGGAACACGTTCGCTTTTAGCATGCTTTAATTATACCCCATTCCGTGCAGATACTCGTACATCCGGATCAGAGTAGCGTTATACGGAAATTTACGCATGGCGTTATCACGCAGAAAGTCCATGGCTTTCTGTTCCTGATTTAGTTGAATAAGGATACCTGCATAATTCTGATATGCCAGATAATAATCGCCGTTCTTCAGTGCTTTTTCGTAGTATATTTTTGCTGTTTTATTATCGCCTTTACGTTCGTATGTAGCACCCAGATTATTCCAGTTCACCCACCAGGTTGGTGCAAGTTCAGTAGATTTTTTAAAATGAACCCGCGCCTTATCGATATCTCCTTTTCTAAACAGCTCTACGCCCAGATTATTTTCCAGATCAAATGAATTACGAGAATAGAGAATATCGCGCGAATAGAGTGACAGTCCGTTCTTCCAGTCATTTATACGTTCTATCGTTCGCAATGAAAATAGCACCAGTAATACAATGGCCAATACCGGTAGAAACCGTAGCTTCATTTTTTCTCTGACCACTGTGATGTAATATCCAAATACGCCCAGGAATCCTATGAATGGATAATAAAACCAGCGTGCGGCAACAGTCATGTCCAATGGAAACAGCTGCATGTATGGACTGACACCACACACAAACATGATTAGAAATAGGATAAATGTTTTATTTTTCGTCCGAATAGCACTTTGTGTAACGAATGCAACAAGAGCACAGATACTGATGAGAGGAACCCAGAATGAATAGACTGAATAGTTTTTGATAATCCAGTGTTGCATAACTGAAATGTGATCAGGCCAAAATACCATGTGCATATAGGCAAAAAAAAGTGATGGGATCATGTAGATGCGCTGTATAAGCGATGCCTGAACTATGGGAGCAAACTGAAATGGCATGAAATATACCTGTGCCACGATAAAACGCATGATCACATAGATCACAAGAGGAATGATGAACGACACAATATACTGTTTAAGATGCTTTCGTTCATGAAGATATACATAGTAAATGAATGGAATAACAAATGTTACCGCTACTTCTTTTGAGAGCAGCGCGCACAACATGCAGATTCCCGTGACAAGGGCTTTGCGCTTCACCGGTTGCTTACTATACAGATAGTAAACAAAAATCAGCATACAGAAGAAAACATAAGATACGTCCTGTATCGCTGCAATATAGGCTACCGATTCCACATTAATCGGGTGCACAACATACATCAGCGATAAGAACCATGAAAGATCTTCTCTGAAGAATTTTCTAAACAGCAGAAATATAAGCACGCTGGTAGCCAGGTGTAAAAGCAACTGAAACAAATGAAAGATAAATGCGTGGGGTCCCGCAAGCTGATAGAGCGTGGCGAATGTTATCATCATCAGAGGACGATAATAGACTCCTCCCAGTTTACCTGTACCACCTGTGTTAAATGTACTTCCAAAAAAAAACGAAGGGACTGATGCAATACTGTGTACTGCGGTATTGTTAAGAATCTGCTCTTCATCATCCCAGACAAATCCATTAAACAGACTCATGAAGTACACAATAAACCCGATAAGCAGCAATAGTAGTATATATTTTTTGGTCATTTCATAAACGCTATCATTAATCCAAATAGCGAAAACATGATAGATATGATCCAGAACCTCATAACGATTTTAGGTTCTGTCCATCCTCTCATCTGTAACCATAAATGAAGTGGTGCCACAGGAAATATTTTTTTATGTCTATATTTTTTGCTCAGAAGCTGCAGGAACGAGCTTGCAATCTCGAGTACAAAGACGCCACCGATCATGGGGAGTGCAAATGACTTTCCGAGAACGAGACCAATGACCGCAAACGTAGCCCCAAATGAAAGTGCACCTGTATCACCCATGATAAGGCGTGCAGGATAAATATTGAAATAGAGAAACGCGATCAATCCACCAAGCCACACTGCAATGAATATGGATGTCGGTACATCAATAATGGTATGCGAAATAACCCAGAAACATGTTAGAGATATCATGAGAATACCACCCGCTAGTCCATCCAGGCCGTCAGTAATATTCACCGCATTAGCGAATGAGAGAATAACGAACGCTGCAAAGAGCACATAGAATATCCCAATATCGAAGACACCAAAGAATGGAACGTTGATAATACTGATTTTTAAATCTGCATAGAGCCAGAAAGAGATGATTCCGGCAAGTATCATCTCGATTATAAGTTTATGACGCAAACGAAGGCCAAAAAACTGTTGCTTCTGCCAGAAAAATATCTTGTTTAGATCATCGTAGATACCCAGAAACGCAAAACTTATGAATGAGAATACGATGATCTTTATTTCAGCGATTACCGATGGATAATTTGAATGAATTGATCTGTTAAATATAGCGAAAAGGAATAGGAACAACCCAAAAAGCGCTGTTGTTAACAATACGATAATGATTCCTCCACCAGTCGGAGTTCCTTGCTTATGTTTGTGAAATTTATCAAAAATAGGAGTTGGCTTATTGAACGCATCGCGCGTTGATTGATTGGCACGTTGGAACTTGAGATGATAGAGAAAGTTAATAAAAGGAATGATCAGAGTAAACTGCAGAAAAAAAGATATTATTGTTGCAAATAGATAAAGTGCCATATATTACTTAATAAAAACAAGAATACGCGGTATTAATATAACAGCCGCAACGATAGCTGCACCGATCGCATAGATAAGCATGGCTCCGGCAGCAACGTCTTTTGCCACTTTAATATCCATTCGCCATGAATGATCTATCGCATCGGTCGCTACCTCGATTGCGGTATTTACTGTCTCAAATGCAAGACCAGTAAATATGAGAAATACAAATATAAGGAATTCAGTTTGAGATATGTGAACGATATAGCCTACAAGAAGAGCAAGGAAAGAGAATGCGAGATGAATTACGTAGTTTGGTTGTGTCTCCGCTGCCCAAAGCACTCCATATAGAGCATTTTTTATAGAGATCGAATGCATTCTCCAGATTTTTCGGATCATACAATATATAGTGATATAACTTTCGCCAGCTTTGTACTATCGTGTCTTAGTATACTTCGTGTCAATTCATCGGAACTATTTTTAGTATAACCTGTTTTTTCAATTAAATCATCTTCTTTTATCTGCATCTGTGATCCGGATGTAAGATTATTACGAACTACATGTTCATTATGACTGTGATACCATTCCTGTATATCTGCAGGAATTTCACCATTATTCATAATCACGACATCAGGAGTTCTCCCCGTATACATCGTTATGTCATCGATAAAATCCTGGGCGAGATAGTTGGTTGTTTGCCCTGTCTTTGTAACCAGGTTTACTACAAAAATGATCTTTGCTTTACTCTTCATCATTGCTTCTTTAATGTTGTTGATAAGGAATACAGGTACAATACTCGTATAAATATCTCCCGGACCAATGATAATATAGTCAGATTCAGCGATTCTATCTATAGCTTTCTGATTTGGTGCCACTTCAGGATCCACAAATGCTTTTACAATGCGTGTATTTTCTTTATTATCTTCATCAATATTACCTTCTTCACGAATCGTAATGCCATTTTCATACTGAACGCAGAGGTGAGTTTTTTCAAAAGTTACGGGAATAACAGGACCTTTTGTCTGAAGAACGTAGCTCACGGTATCGATGACTTCATTATAGTTATTACTTACTTTTTCAAGTGCAGAAAGAAAAATATTACCAAAATTATGGCCTGCTAAGTCACCATTTTCGAATCTATATAAAAAGAGTTTACGCCATAACATCGGAGCTTCGGAAAGAGCTACTAAGCATTGTCTTAAATCACCTGGAGGAAGTACACCAAGCTGATCTCGAAGACGACCAGTCGATCCACCAGAATCTGTCATGGTCACGATAGCTGCTATATCGAGAGGATATTCTTTAAGGCCAGTGAGAGCTACGTACGTACCTGTTCCACCACCAATAACAGTTACTTTTTTCATAGTGATACCATTATAGCATAGCCTCAACATCGTTACGCCCGGGAAGATCATTCCGGGAAATTCGACAGGTTGCCGTTGCTGTCGCAAATTTCATCGCGAGCGGAATATCATGTTCTTCGCCAAATGACGTCAGGAACCCTGCATTATAGGCATCTCCTACGCCCACAGTCGAGATGACTTCTGCAGGGATTATTGATTGATTATGAAATTGTCCTCTGATAAGTGTTTTTGATCCATGTATTCCGTCTTTAACGATTGTTATAAGTTGCGGATAAAGCTCTGCAAGGTTTTGTAATCCGTTTTCGATAGTGTCTGCCTTCCATACTTCTAAAAACTCTTCTTTGCTTGGCAGATAAATATCCACCATCGAGACAAGTTTCTGAACAAATTGGATATCGGTATCAGTAACACTACTATTGATACGACCATGATCAAGAACTACCATCGCACCTTTAATACGCGCTTTACCGATTATAGATTCGTAACGCTTATACAGTTTTTTCATTTTAAATACACCACCCAAATAGAGAATAGAATCTTTTTTTAAGACTCCTTCTATCTGATCCTCTGCCTCATCTCCGGTAAGGGACTGATGTGCGTTTCCGAGTACGATCATGAGTGTATGTTCATCACCCGATAAATTGCAGCTTACATTTGTCTGCACAGTTTGATCGCGCAGAAAATGAGGAACTACCCCTTCTTCATGGAGATATTTTATGAGAAGATCAGCAAATACATCTTTCCCGGTTTTGCCAACGCAGACACTCGAGGCGCCCAGTTTGCGACATAAACGGGCAAAGTTAACTGAAGAGCCACCAGGCTCAATACGATATTCATCACCAACCAGCTCGAGATTTAATTTTGATATGGTATTAAATGCGGGAAGAGGAAACTTTTTTCCAATAATATCTACGTATACTCCCCCTAGTGTTATAATATTCATAGACTGTAATATTTCGTTCTCATATTGATTATACTCTAATTATGACACAAGCAATATTACTTCTTGCAGGAGCAAATAATCGTTTCTTTCCCTATAATTCCGACTTTCATAAGGGCATGATTAAGCTCCATGGAAAACCTCTTCTCGGATATTTAATAGAAAGTCTTGTGGCGTGTGGAATCGACGATTATGTTATCGTGACAAGTAAGCATGGCACACAAATAGAAGAATTTGTAGATACTCATTATCCCTATCTGACTGTTTCATATGCAGAACAGGAAGTTCCCGGCGGTCAAGGTGACGCGCTCCTCAAAGCTGCGCCTTTCATAAAAGATTCTTTTATTATCGCTAACCCATACCATATCAATGAAACCTATGTCATAAAAGATATCATTGAAGCATTTGAACATCGGAAAGCAGATGGGCTTATTCCCGGCGTCTATGAAGAGAACATTCATAATTACGGTGCAATTGATATAGAGGGTGACAGAATTGTAGGCATTACAGAGAAACCTGCTCCTGGAACTGAGACCTCTCACTATCGTGCTACATCTGCCTATATGTTTAAGCGCTCATTCCTGGATATTCTTGCAAAGGAAACATCACATCAGTATTCGTACGAATCGGCGATTTCAACATATGCAACATCTCATTACGTTACGATGCTTAAACTTAATGATACCGTTAAGCCAGTTTCGCTAAAATATCCCTGGCAGTGTCTCGAAATGCGACATCGACTTTCAGTTACGCAATCGGGATTTATCAGTAATTCGGCACAGGTAGCAGAATCAGCGGTGATTGACGATACGGTATATATCGATGATGGAGCTGTTATTTATCCGGGAGCATGTATTACGGGCCACACGTATATTGGTAAATATGCACATATCGGGAATTACAGTGTAGTGCGTGACTGTGATATCGGTGAGAATGTTCATATCGGTGTCTATAGCGATATGGCGCGAACTATCATCATGGAAAACGCACATTCGCATGGTGGTGGATTTATCGGAGATTCAGTTATTGGCAAAAATGCACGTATTGCTCGCGGATTTACTACGGCGAATAAACGTATTGATCGCGCTGAAATCATGACAAAAGTACGTGATGAAAAAGTAAATACAAAATTGACATCGCTTGGTGTCATGATGGGGTCGAATGTACATACCGGTATTAATGCTTCTGCAATGCCTGGCGTAATTATCGGCTCTGGCTCAATTATCGGTGCGGGTGTTACGGTTTATAAGAATCTTCCTGAGCACAGTCAGATCATGGTCAAGCAGGTAACGGAAATCACTGAAGTTCTGACAAAGTAAGTTCTACGGTAACAGGATTGTGATCTGAAGCTGTTGTTTCGGTCACTTCATACGACACTACCTTGTATTCAGGGCTTACAAATATATGATCAAATTTTCTGCGTTCGCCTGTATATTTAATATCGTTAAAGGTTGGACGATCATCGCCTGCACCGCATTCTGTAAGTGACTTAAGCATATTGAGCTCCCCCATGTTACCTTCGATATTAAAATCGCCACCGAGTATGATATGCTCGTTTTTCAACAGCTTTGCCAGACTTTCCTGTTGCACAACAGCTGGCTCTATAGATACTCCTGTATGATGCGGATAGTAGAGATGAGTCGATATTACATTCAATACATATGTTTCTATTGTTATGCGAGCAACTGTCGCAAAGCGTGGTTCCGTAGAGGGCGTCATATCATATGCGACGCCAAGATTGAGCAACTGGCATGAGGTTGATGCGATAGGAAAGCGTGACAGCACCGCGTTACCAATGATCTGACCTTTACAGTAGTGATATGCATACTGCAGACGTTTTGCGATAGTATCATCGGGTAATACTTCCTGAAGAAGAATAATGTCTGAATTACATTTTTGGAGAACATTAATAACTTCTTCGACATTTTTTCCTCTGAATATATTCCAGGTTGTTACGCGTATATTCATACAGTTCGTTTTTCAATCACGCCGCCAAGTGCGGTAACTTTTTGTACAAAATCTTCATACCCGCGCTCCAGCATACCGGCACCGTGTATAACCGATTCTCCCTCGGCAAGCAATGCACCAATTACAAGTGTCGCACCTGCACGCAGATCTGCAATTTCAAGAACACCGTTGTGTAATTTCTGAGGACCAAATATTTTAATTGCCTGGGTATAGGTTGCAGAAGGATCGTAATTAAAATAATAGTATTCTTTTGGATTAGCTACTTCTGGTGTGATAAATTCAATATGAGCGCCTAGTTTGCGAAGCTGTGTCACGTATGAAAATCTGTTTTCAAATATGCGCTCATGAATGATACTTTCACCCTCGGCCTGAGTCATAAGTATGGCCCAGTTAGGTTGCCAGTCTGTCATAAAACCAGGGTGTGGTAATGTTTCCACGCTGACCGGTTTAAGAGGTCCGACATACTCAAATCTAAATGAATCTGCCGATTCTTCTGTGACTTTTCCTCCTGCTTTTTCAATGGAATGAAGAAGTTCAACAATAAGAGGTTTGGATATTCCTTTGATGAGCACATTGCCTTTGGTAGCGAGCGCAAGTACAGCAAACGTGACTGCTTCATTTCTGTCAGAAATGATCGCAAATGGTTTATCGCTGTGTAGTTTTTCTACTCCTTCAATGCTGATATCTGTATTAGTGCGTGTTACGCGCGCACCGCTTTCATTTAAAAACCTGATAAGTTCATCTATTTCAGGTTCGAGTGCCGTATTGTGCAGAACGACCTTTTGCTTTCCGATTACAGAGAGCATGATTAAAAGTTCTGTACCCGTGTGCGTCGGTTTTGCAAATGAATATTCACCATCTTTAAGCGTATCGACAGATGCATGGTAATAGCCGGTTTCCGAATCGTATATCGCAATAACACCTAGAGCTTCCATTCCATCAATAATGCGGTCTATAGATCGCGCACCAAGTCGGCAGCCTCCAGGATTAGGTACATAACAGTCTTTGAATGCATGAAGTAACGGTGCAAAGAGCATGAATGAAACGCGAATTTTTGACGCATGAAGCATATCTACTTTCTTATCACGGAGTGTTGTTCCATCTACGACTACTGTATTTTTGCCCGTAAATTCCGCTTTACCGCCAAGAATGGTGATGAGATGCATGAGTTCAAGCACATCGTTGATACGCGGTATATTTTCGAGTGTAACGGGGCCGTCAAACATGAGGCCTGCAATAAGCGTTTTAAGTGCAACGTTTTTAGCGCCTGAAAGCTGTACTTCTCCGTTAAGTGCTTTTCCTCCCTTTACAATAAATGCATTTTCCATAGTGTTATATTATTTTAACTTCCTCTTCGAGGTCGAGGCCATACTTATTTTTAACTGTTTGTTTGATGAGCTGAACTAAGGCTAACAGGTCAGAAGCCTTTCCATGGCCTTTGTTGATTATGAAATTGGCATGTTTATCAGAAACGACAAAATCTCCTGATTCCTTATTTTTGAGGCCGCAGCTATCGATAAGATATCCTGCTGATGTTGTTTTGAGCTGGAGCCTGTCACGATCTTCGATACTGATATTTTTGAAAAAGCATCCCGCGGTTGCAGTGCCTATGGGTTGTGTTCGTTTTCTATAATCGAGTGATTCTTTTGCATGTTCCAGAAGTTTTTCCGGTTTAGATCGTGTGAGTCTGAATGTTGCTGATAGAACAAACTCTCCTGTCTCCTGAAGATAACTGTAATCATATGCAAACTTAAAGTAAGGTCTCTCCACAACCTTTACATCACCATTTGTATCGATAAGCGTGGCGTTCAATAACGTGTCACCAAAATAAGATACCGGATTCGTTATGGTCCATTTGGAATTCATGTAGATTGCTCCACCAACTGTGCCCGGAAGACCCAGATGGAATTCAAAACCACTATATCCTTCTTTTGCGGTCTCCATGACAAGACTGTTGACGATATATCCTGATGAGATTTCCATGTCTAGTGTTTTTTCCGATTCAGATATAAGCTTTCGTTCTCTGAATATATTGCGTACTACAAGTCCAGGGATCGTATCATGAACGACTGCGAGATTAGATCCTCCTCCTAAAACAAATAAAGGTATCTGAAGTTTCTGAGCAAGCCCTATGAGCTTTTCCCATTCTTCTCTTGTTTCTGCCTCATAAAAATATTCAGCTGTTGTTTTTGTTTTCAATGTGAAGTACGGAGAAATATCCTTTATGTGTTTTAATTTCGATCCAAGTGATTCCTGCAGTTTCTGTAGTAATGGATTCATAGTATTATTTCGGCAGAATGGTATCTGCTAACTTATATATGTCTCCCGCTCCCATCAGACAAACGATATCTCCTTCTTTTATCTGTGATGATACTTCAGGAGTATATGCTTCAATGGTATTATAATTCTTCGTCTGAGCAAGTGATACTAACATGTGTTCGTTTTTTTCATGGCCTGCTATCTGTTCGCGTGCAGATCCGAAGATAGGCATGATATACGCATGATCGGCGAGAGCTAGCGCTTCAATGAATGCAGGAGCCAGAGCTTCTGTTCGCGAGAACGTGTGAGGTTGAAATATGACAATAACGCGGTGGCCGGGATAATGGGCACGGAGTGCCTGTATTGATGCCTGTATTTCTGCAGGATGATGAGCGTAATCATCGTAGAGTTCGACTCTTCTTCTCGTTGCAAGATGTTCAAGTCTTCTTTTTGATCCGGTAAACCCTCTCAGTGACGTTTGGATTTGGTCGATACTGAAATTCTGAGTAAGTAAAAACAGGACGACGCCCGCAGCATTTAGTGCGTTTTTATCACCAAATAAGTCTAGCTGGACTGATCCTAACTCTTTTCCGTTATAGGCAAGATTCATTGATAAGCCTGTTGCTGATTCTGTAATATGCGTTATCTGTAAGTCAGCACCATCGCTCACCCCATATGTCAAGTATGAATCTTTGGAAAGTTCAGAGAGAATCAGACGGGTCTGAGGATCATCTGCATTTAATATGAGCTTCTTTCCTGAAGGGATCTGTGTAAAGAATTTCTTAAATGCTTCGCGCGTATCATCGATGTCTTTGTATACATCGGGATGATCAAAGTCTATGTTTGTATTAATGATATATGCAGGATGCAGGAACATAAGTTTAGGCGTTTTATCTTCAGGAGGATCGATGGCGTATTCATCTGCTTCTACAACGATATATTCTGTTCCTTTGTACTGACTTCCCGGGTAGCCGTTAAATCCGGGTGTTCCGATAATATAACTTACTTCTGCATTCAATTTCATAAGTGCATAGGCAAGCATCGATGAGGTAGTTGTTTTTCCATGGCATCCGCATATCGCAACAGGATACTGGTATTCTTTCATGAGTTCTCCGATTATCTCTGCCTGATGTTTGACTAAGATGTTTTGGGACGTAGCTTGCATGACAAATCCGTTATGTTTTCCCTTGTGTGCTGCAGAATAGATGACGAGTTGTGTATGTGCTGGTAATGCAAGTTTATGGTCCGTGCTAAAGGATACATTATGTTCTGATAGAAGATGATCAGTAGGAAAGACTTCAGGGACATCCCAACCGGTAACCTGCTTACCCATTTGTTGAAGAATCACGGCCAGATTGGCCATTCCGGCACCCTTAATGCCTACAATAAAAATGCTCTGTATATCTTGTAGCATACCTATATTGTATCAGGAAGCAATGAAATATGGCTTATCATATGCTTACAGCCCGTCCCCTCGCGCTGAAATGAGTTGAAATGGTCGTTGTCACAACGCGTACAAAACGGCTTGTAGTCAATATTATCTTCAGGTATACCAGCTTTCATAGTGTGTATATAGAGTATCTGACTCAGATTCAGATACGTTTCTGACATGTGGGTAACGAGTGATTGAGACGTTTCCTCAGGCCATTTCGCACGGAACATGTTCAGTCGTTCTCCAAATATGCGATAACAGCACGGTCCGATAGAAGGACCTATAGCGACTCTTATATTTTCCCTGTCCGCGCCAGCTTGAACCATTTGAGCGATCATAAGAGAACTGAAATTATGGTAAATGCCTTTCCAACCCATATGTGCAATGCCGATGATGTGGCTCACACTATCAGAATAGATCACAGGGACGCAATCGGCGGTCTTAATCGTTAAATTTACTCCATCTAAATGAGTGATTAAGCCATCTGTATCATTATATGTCAGTTGTAGTGTATTAGACACATGAGCTATGTGTGTAGAGTGTGTCTGGACGCCACGTATTGTCTGCGTGAATGTATTAGCAGGTACTGAGGCTCTTGTGCCAAACCCGTGAGTTATACGGCTTGAATCTATGAGAGAAGATCTGTACTCACCATTTTTTAGTATAAACATGGTTAAACAACTTTTTTATCAAGCGCACGTACAATAGCTTCGCGATCATCCCATGGATATTCTTTCTTTCCCCGGCATAAACTTTTTTCATGTCCTTTGCCCGTGATGAGTACTATATCGCCAGGACGAGCTATCTCTATAGCTTTTTCTATTGCCTGCTGCCTATCAATGATAACAGCGTATTTTTTAGGAAAACTTAAGTCATCAGAAAGTTCAAATCCGTTTTTCTGAAGTCCGCTAGCGATCGATTCGGCGATCTCTACAGGGTCTTCTGTTCGGTAGTCTTCTTCGGTAATAATGACATTGTCAGCCCATTTACCGCTCGATTCTCCCATGAGAGGACGTTTTGATCTGTCACGGAGTCCAGCTGCACCGAATACGTGTATGAGGCGTTTATTTTCGCCCATTGATTGTTTGGTAGCACCCAGTATCTGATCAAGAGCATTTGGTGTATGTGCAAAATCGACGATTACTTTAAAATCGCCGTTGAATACTTTATCTATTCTCCCTTGAGGCAGTTCATATGTTTTCATGGCTTCGAATATGACGCTTTCTTCAATGCCTACTGATTTACAGACAGAATACGCAGCCAGATAGTTGTATTTATTGAACTGGGGAATGTCAGGAGGGAAATTCGCTTTGATATCGGTCATGAAATCAGAGGGCTGCGTTATGCCATAGGTCAGAAATGACTTATTTTTCTTATTAAGGAGTGCTTTGATATACGGGTACGATCCATCGTCATGGTTCGTGATCGCGATCTTACTTCTGAGAAGCAGTTTTGATTTTACTTCCACATACGCGTCATAGGTTTTATGATAATCCAGATGTTCATGAGTTACGTTGGTGATCAGACCCACTTCAAACTGCACACCATAAGCTCTGTTCTGATCGATTGCGTGCGATGTCATCTCGAGCACAAAAAATTCATCATTATTT
>CAYXCP010000017.1:10354-14011 GCA_964463455.1 uncultured Gammaproteobacteria bacterium | reverse complement strand
CTTGTCAAAGATTTTAAAATTCCCGTATTCGCTATTAAGGGTGAAGATAATAAAACATATTACAAACATCTAAATGCTGTACTTGATGCAAAACCAAACCAGACAATGGATGATGGAGCCGATATCGTCAGCATGCTCCACAGTGAGCGCATCACACAGCTCAAAAATATTTCAGGATCTACGGAAGAAACAACCACTGGTGTGATCAGGCTCCGCGCAATGGAAGCAGAGGGAAAACTGAAAATTCCCGTCATGGCAGTGAATGATAATCTCACCAAGCATTTATTTGACAACCGTTATGGAACAGGTCAATCGACAATCGACGGTATAATCCGTGCAACAAATGTTCTTATCGCTGGTCGTACGTTTGTGGTATGTGGCTATGGATGGTGTGGACGTGGCGTTGCCATGCGTGCACACGGTATGGGTGCACATGTCATCGTATGTGAAGTCGATCCAGTAAAAGCACTCGAAGCTTCAATGGATGGATACACTGTCATGCCGTTAAAAGAAGCAGTCAAAATTGCTCACATAGTTTTATCAACTACAGGTAATAAACATGTAATAGATGAAGCTCATCTCAAAATTGCCCGTGATGGCGTAATTCTTGCACAGTCAGGACATTTCGATGTAGAGATAAACAAAGAGGCACTGACAAAGATGGCAAAAAAAATAACACGCGTCAGACCATTTGTTGACGAACATGATATGGGTACAAAGAAGATCTACCTTCTCGCAGAAGGACGACTCGTGAATCTTGCAGCAGCAGAAGGGCATCCTGCCTCAGTCATGGATATGAGTTTTGCAGGTCAGGCAATCTGCGCTGAATATATGTGGAAAAATAAGTCGAAGTTGGAACCAAAAGTATATTCTCTGCCGATAGAGCTTGACCGCAATATCGCTCAGTTGAAACTAAAAGCAGAAGGAATAGCAATTGATACGCTTACCAAGGAACAGGAGAAATACCTGTCATCATGGCAGGAAGGGACATGATATATTAATACTATGGCGATTAAACCGCATCATATTATCACGAAGCAATTTATCATGCAGCTTATGACAGTAGGTTTTATTCTTGCGGTTGCCGTTATCGGTGTCTATTTCTATAGCCAATCACTTCTTCTTACTCAAAAAGTCCATACACTCACGACCCGTGCATCTGGTTTGGATACGAAAATGGTCCAGATTAAAAATAAGCTTGCGAGTACTTCAGGCGAGCTCGAACACTTAAAACTGGATGATCAGTATGTTCGAAATAATAGGCTCGAAGATGAACTCACTAATATTAAGAAGACATATTCAGCGGCTGTAAAAGTATACGAAAATCTCGTAAAGCTCCGTGAAAAAACGGCAAAGATTCCGGAATTCGATAAAAAATTTGCGCAGATACTCACCTATCTTGATGATCAGAGTTTTGCATCAGGATCTGCACTGCTCACAGAATTACAAAAAGATATCACTGCAAAGGAAGCAGAAATTGCTGCAGCTTTCGCCATCCCTGCAAATGTACCGGTAAATAATAGTGCTCCAGGGGCAGGATATCAAAGGCAGTCAGTCGAGGCAGCAGGACAACAATTCATGGTTGATATTATTGCAGCAGATCTTAACTCAACAAAAGTCATAGTGGATACAGCCTCTGATGGGACATGTACCGATAGCTGCCCGGTAACATCACTGGGTGATTATGCAGCACGCAGTGGTGCGTTTGCGGCAATAAACGGTCCATACTTCTGCCCAGATAGTTACCCGAGCTGTGCAGGTAAAAAGAATTCATTCGACACTCTTCTCATGAATAAAAATAAGGTCTATTTTAATTCTGATAACAACGTATACAGCACCGTACCAGCAGTTATTTTCTCTGGTTCATCTGCTCGTTTTGTCGGGAGATCGCTCGAGTGGGGACGTGATACGGGCGTAGACTCGGTGATAGCAGCGCAACCAATGCTCTTGTCTGGCGGCAATGTCACTTTTGGTGGTGACGGCGAAATAAAACGCGGTGGGAAAGGTTCTCGTAGTTTCATCGGAAATAAAGGAAGTACTGCATATATCGGTGTTGTTTATAACGCCAACGTTGCGGAAGTCGCACAGGTATTGAAAGTACTCGGGCTCGAGAATGCTCTGAATCTTGATTCAGGTGGATCAACTGCATTATGGAGTAACGGTCGTTACCTTGTCGGCCCTGGCCGTAACCTGCCGTTTGGTATCCTCTTTGTGAGAAAGTAATCCCCGGATCATGTTCAGGATGACAGAGCGGTCATAACGTAATGTCAATCGTTTCTAATACCTTCCTCAACATATAGGCAAGCATGATGCTCATGCCAATAATAACAGTAAGTTGCACGGGGACATGAACAAGAATGGGATACGTTACTTTTAAGTGTTGTACAAGATCAATCAATATATAGTGAATGAAAAAGATATGATACGATTCCTGGCTCAGAAATGTATAAACTCTTTTTATAAGCGGTGAATGTAATGGGTCCCAGTTACTGATGGCCAATACCGCAAGAGTTACCGTAGATTCAAATGATAAGTCATATAAATCAGGAGGATATTTATGATCTATTATTCGATCCGACCAATGCAGATGCTGGCCAATGAAATACAGCACTGCAAATATAGTTGCTCCGACAGCCATCATTTTAAGATAGGTTTTTGTTTTAAGCCCGGCACTGTGAAGAAAATAAAAATGCATCGAAAGTATCAGGATAAATGACCAGGGAATCCACATGACACTTCTGTATTGGTCATAGGGAAATCGATAAAAGGTAAATATGAGCGCTACTATGACTGCTCCGCCCGCATACATATAATAGGATTTTTTAAACGGCGTTAAATGTACGAGGACAGGAAAAAGAAGGGTTAGCTGGACGAATAACAAGGTTAGCCAGTTCAGGTCTACTCCTCCACTCAGGAATATTGAAGAGGCGATGTAATCTGCCTCGAGTTTCAATCCAGATCCACCGAAATATTGAGGCAGCAAAATCATGAGCATGTAGTGTACAAGCAGGTAGATATAGTAAGGTACGAGCAATCTTACAAATCGCTTTTTATACCATTTCATGACATGTTCGATGCTGTCAAATCCATTTTTGTATCGCGCCATCATGACGTACCCAGAGCAGAAAATAAATGCAGCAATCACAAAGTGAAGATAGTTCCATGTAAATACATACAGCGGAGTTGTCAGACTGTACGAAAGTACATGAATAATGACAACACCGATAATAGAAAGTCCGCGGAGGAAATCAATCTGATAAAAGCGATTCTTCATGGTTTATTATACCAACAAGATATATATACTATTTCGTCTCTTCGAGATATTCAGCAAGTATGTCCTGGATAGCAGTCATTTGTTCTGCACGTGTTTTATCTTCCTGCTGTTCTCGTATTTCTGTTTCAGAAAGTTGAATAGAGACATTCCAAATATAGTAGTGATCAAGTGTATGAGCAATGCCGGGTACTCTATCAAAGTAAAGATCTCCTTCATCGTTACTTCTATTGATGTCGCTTTTTATGCCGTTTATTGTTTTTCGATAATAATATCCCCAAGGAATAATATATGCTCCAACGTCAGGTAATCCTCCTGTCCAATTAGAGCCGTTCCCTTTTTTCCAATACTGTGACACTTGTTTGGGTAACACAAAAATAACAGTG
>CAYXCP010000017.1:0-10344 GCA_964463455.1 uncultured Gammaproteobacteria bacterium | reverse complement strand
TCGAAATGCATCCTCTTCTTGAAGGTCGCTAAATTGAGTTCCAAGCCGTTCGGCTTGTTCTTCTCTGATCCGGCTGATTTCTGTTTCACTTGTCGCGTTATCGAGTATTTTGAAATGAGGTATATCAAACCCGTGTCGCTGGACAAAATCAATTACTTTTGGAGAGAGTTCATGGGATGTGACGCTATGGTTATGCACAATCTCCCAGAAGTCTGTCCTGAATTCTCTAGACATATCTTTAAGGAATGAAACAAGCTTCTCCAGAACGCGTTGTTGTTCAGGATTTACTTGTTGTGGTAATTCTATGTCATATCCGGGTTGTGAAATATCCTGTTCACTGGTTTGCTTTGTCTCATTAATTTGGTGAGCTATCCGTATATCTGTCTCTGCCATATCAGTTATGAAGAAATGTTTTAAAGATAAGCATCAGAAGTCCGATCACACCAAGAAGTACGGTGAAGATAACGATAACAATAACATTAAATGATTTCAGCAGATTTGCCGAAATATCAATGAGAAATTTTTTAAGATTTCCAAACCAGTCAACATCTTTCATATTGTTACTCTATTCTTACTCAACTGAGAACGTACTATAACATGATAACGCTATAGTATAGCTATTACTAGTTATATTATATCTTATGTCAGGTACACAGATTTCCACAATGGAGGAATTTTTCGGTCACGAGATCCAGGACTTATATAGTGCTGAGCAGCAAATTATTAAAGCATTGCCAAAAATGGCAGAAGCTGCCATGTCAGAAAAGCTACGAGCCGGGTTTGAAGAACATCTCAAACAAACACATGAACATGCCAAGCGACTTGAGCAGATCGCAAAAGATCTAGACATCGAATTGAAGGGTGTTGTATGTAAAGGGATGGAAGGCGTCATCAAAGAAGGCGATGAAGTCATAAAAGACATCTGCTCTCATAGGGGCTGCACAGCGTGTAGAACACTATGAAATGGCAGGTTACGGTGCTGCACATGCTCATCTCATGGGCCAGGACGATGCCGCAGAATTACTAGATATGACACTTCAAGAAGAAGGAGATACAGATAAAAAACTGACTCATCTTGCTGAAAGTGAAATAAACGAAGAAGCTGCAGAAAGCTAAGAAAAATCTATAGGGAAGGGCGCAGCAATGCGTCCTTCTTTATGCATATTGTCATCCCGGCCAAGATACAGCATGAGCCGGAATCCAGTAATGAGTAATCTGATTTTTTGGTATAATTCAAGAATATGAATATCATCTCGAAAATAAGTGATCTGGCGAAGAGTAGGAAATCAGATGAAATTATAGTTTATATTACAGGGGATAAACAGCCTATCAATCTTTTTTCGACAAAAGTTGCTATAGATACTTTACCACTGTTTTATAAACATTTAAAAAAAATAGGTAAAAAAAGTAAGATTTCACTTTTTTTGTACACTAGCGGTGGACAACTTGAGGCCCCATGGCCATTGGTATCACTTATAAGAGAGTATTGCACAGAGTTTGAAGTTATTATACCTTTTAAGGCTCTAAGCGCAGGTACGTTGATTGCTGTTGGAGCGGATAAAATAGTAATGACTCCTATGAGTTATTTGAGCCCTATAGATCCTCAGGGAAGTTTTAATGTACAGGGCCAACAAAAAGATATACAGGTAGAGGATGTTACTGGTTTTGTAAATTTTGCTAAGGATAAGGTAGGTATTGATGAACAACAATCGCTAACGGAAATAATGAAGGTACTATCTTCCGAAGTGCCTCCATCAGTACTGGGTTCTGTTAATCGTACTCATTCACTTATTAGGTTACTTGCAACCAATCTTTTAAAACGTCACCATATAAAAATGGAAGACTATCAAATTAAGACTATCGTAGAAAATCTTACTGAGAAACTATTTTCACATGTACACCTTATTAATAGGTATGAAGCTAAGGAACAGATAGGTTTCAAAAGAATAATCTCATACGCGACTCCCATAGAAGAAGAGTTAATAAATGATATATTTGGATACTATAAAACTTTAATGACTCTAGACGAGATTTTTAGACCTGAAGATATAGTGGGTGAAAATTCAGAGGAAACACTAAAATTGAAACGCGTTATACTTAAGAGCAGTGTTTGTGAGGATAATTATTTGACAGATTACACATTTAGAAAAAATGTAAATCCAGGAGCACCTCAACCGTTTGAAATCATTATTAATGATCATGGATGGAAAGAATTAATAATTAAAAAGAAATAGTATGGATAAGCTCAAAGTAAGAAGCCCGTTTGTTAGTTATTCTGGTGAATCTTTGTTAAAATCAACTTCAGACAACAGTGGTTCTTTTTCAAACCATGCTTCGGGAAATAACTACACTGTAATCCCTCAAGCATATTTAACTTATGATACTGGTAAAATAATATTGCAAGAAGTGCAAGACGAAGAACTTATAAAGGAAGTAGAAAAGTCAAACTATAAGTCTATACTAACTCCGGTTTTCAAGTAAATTTATTTACACCGAATGTATGCAGTTTTACCTAGTACAACCCATTATCAGGGTGATATATTGTTAAACTATAACTTTATAACTCCTCCTATAGGCAAGCCTTATGTTTTTAAGGAAAACGGTACTTCTTCTAGTGTGGTCGCTTTAGATTCTTTACAAGCACCGTACGCGGTGGACAATAAAGAAAAATTGATAGTAAACTCTTTTTTAGCGAATGCGATGATCATAACACAAACGTGTGATCTACAAAGAAGAGATTTTATTAGCGTATGCCCGGTATTTCCATTTACAACCATTAAAAATAAACTGGCAGAAAATAGTTGGGGTGAACAGAGAATTAATAGCTTTATTACAGACATTAAAAGTCAGAAGGTAAATTATTATTTCTATCTGCCACCTTATAGTTTAGACACTATACAGGTACCTGAGAGTTATGTTGATCTTCAAGTTATCAACGCTATGCCTTTAGCAAACTTAAGTAGTTACTCCAAAATTATTTCTCTATCGGATAAGGGAATTCACTGGTTAGGTTTTAAATTATCTTTTCTATTCGCGAGGCCCTATATTTAAACTATTTAGTCTTTACTTAGGCTGATAATTTGTGAACTCCTGTACGCAGAGGTTGCCACTGCATGCACCGCAACTGTACTTATAGTTTCCTTCTATTGCTTTGCGATGTATATATGAATTAAGCCACCAGGTAAATGCTTCAAGCTCACTGGTGCCATATTTCATATTTTCAGTAATCCAGAATGGAATATTACGATTATATAATCCCGAGTGAATAGCACCCGTTTTAAAGACTTCTGAGATACCTTCCGGAGCACGCATCTGTGCGAGCTGGCATAACTTATCTTCTTTTTCTACTTTCGGTAAACCTAAAGCGACGCGATGGTCATTAATCATATTAAAAATGAGATCTGCGTTGAGTGATGGTGTATTGGTGGGTGGTGTATATGACGTGAATAATGCCATTACCGATTTACCCGGCCCTAATGCTTCTGCCGTATCGAGATCTTCGGTTTTTACTTCTTTATTCTGGTTTTTATCGCACGACAAATAGTTAAAGGAAGAATTCCCCGTTTTAATTGTTGATGAAGATGTTCCATTCGTAGCTTGAGTGTCTTGAGCGTAAGACCGCGAAACGACCCCCGCCCGGCAGAATATAAGGACTGCAGTTATCACGGAAAAACCTGTTATAACCGCGGTCCGTATACAACTGTCAGCTTTTTGCATACGTGCGTGAAGAGATAAGTATAACAAAAGAAAGAAGTATGTGCAAATTTCAGTCGTTAACCACCCCTACCCCTCCTTGAAAAGGAGGGGAATTATATTACTTCATAGCCGTATACTTAGGTACCCAACTTGTGAATTCCTGAATACATGTATGTCCAAAACACTGAGCACAGCTATGAGTTGAACGACTGATGATAGTACGATAATGTACAGGTGAATTTAACCACCAGTTAAGTCCTTTCATTTCAGAAGTGGAAGTTACCATGTTTTCACTTATCCAGAAAGGCAGCTTACGGTCATATAATCCTTTATGTAAGGCACCTGTATAAGTAATTTCGTTAAACACCTCAGGACCACGACTTTTAGCTATTTTACACAGATTTTCGTCTTTAACAAGCTCAGGCAGGTTATGAGCTGTTCTATAGTCATTTACAAGCTGAAATATGACGTCAGAATCGAGCTCAGGAGCCTTCTCGGCTGCCATAATAGGCGTGCGCGGCTCAGCTTCAGCCTCCATACCGAAGACTGTACGGGCGTACAGGAATGATAATAAAATTAATCCTATAATAAGAACGATAGACCTGTATTTAGCTTTGTTTGGGTTAAATAAAGTGGTTAACATATGTCCTATATTATATAGTAAAAGCACCTAAAGTCAAGTTTTACACTTGACTTTAAGAGGGCATATCCCGTATCATACATATGGTCATTACTGCGAAATAGCACTTCTTAATAAGCGAGTTTTATGGATTCTGCACGAAGCTTGTACAAGTGTTTATAGGGGTGGCGACGAAATCAAGAGTTCAGACAGGTAAATCAGATAATTTATCCGCCTGAGCTCTTTTTTTTCTGGTAAAGTTTTTGAGTGAGAAGTTCCCTATAAATGAGCGTGATCCTGTCTTTGAAACAACAACTCGTCCTATCCTATTCTCTATCATTTGTACTATCTTAAACGAATAGTCCTTCCAGGTGAACTCTTCTCCTTCACGAGGTATGCGCTCGAGATATTCGATAATGCATCCACTTACTGTCTGATATGACTGTTTCTTTTCATGAGGAAGTTCGGGTATACGTGTAAGCTTCTTAAATTTTTCTACATTAAGCATGCCGTCTACAATCCACATTGTCTTAGATCGATGAAAAATATGAGGATCATGGTCAATGTCGTCATTACGTACTTCACCTATGATTGTCTGCACAATGTCTTTAAATGACAGAATACCTTGAATACTGCCGTATTCATCTACCACACACACGAGATCAAGATCATTCGTACGGAATACTTCCAGTGCTTTAGACACGCGTGTATTTTCGGGTATAAATACGGGCTTTTTCATGAGCTTAAGCACATCTATATTTTTGTTCTCTATAAATTGTTTCAGCAGATCTTTTGCATTGATTATGCCAATAACCTTGTCTATCGAATCATCAGCCACAGGATAATGTGAATGCGGATGAATCTGAATAGTTGAAGGATAATCCCCTGTTCGCAAGTTGAACCATGCGATGTCTCCCCGATGAGTCATAATTGTCTTTATCTGCCTGTCGCCGAGCTTCAACGCACGCTGAGCAATATCTCCTTCGGTCTTTTCAAACAGACCAGCCTGGGCACTTTCAGTAATGAGTCCCTGTATTTCTTCTTCGCCCAGTGAACTATCAGTTTTAGTAGTGACCTGAAGTATGCGGAGTATTGCACTTGATGAAAAGCTGAGAACGTCGACAAGAGGGTTTGCAAGTTTTGCAACAACAGCCATATATGGCGCAACAAACAGTGCTATTCGTTCAGGAAACCGAAGCGCGAGTCGTTTTGGTACGAGTTCACCAACGATGAGAGAAATATAAGTTATGACTGCTATTGTTATGACAAACGAAAGGACTCCGCTATAGGGCCTGAGCCAGCTATAGGTATTCATAACGAGGGACAGTTTATGAGCGATAGCAGATTCGCCGAATGCACCGATGACGATACCAATCACTGTTACGCCTACCTGTACCGTAGATAAAAAGTACTCAGGCTGCTCCAGAAGTGTTAAAACGGTTTTCGCGTTCGGGTTACCTTCTTCGCCAAGCTTTTTGATACGCGATTTCCGCGATGAAATAAGAGCCATCTCTGCCATAGCAAAGATGCCGTTTATGAATATTAAGATAAGTATTAACAGGATTTCCATAATTCAGGTTTTCACATTATACCTTACCTGATGGAGGTAATAATTGCGTAAGAGTTAGCAGGAAAAGAGGTATAATATGAGGATGAAAAACATCTCAAAAATGATCAGGCTTTCAAAGCCTCTCCACAATCTGATAATCATATTATGTGTCCTTATCGTAGCAAGCTCACTACTTGATCTGGTATCGCCTTTATTGTCTAAAGAAATTGTGGACCAGATAGTAGCCCAGGTACAGGGTGGTAAAGGTAACATGACCACACTCGGCATCCTTATTGCGGTTACGTTTATTATGAACTTTCTTGGTGTACTGCTCACCGCGATTGGCGATCGCATGGGTGATCATCTGGCAGGCAGAATGCGCAAATTCCTTACGGAAAAGTTTTATCATAAAGTACTTACTCTTCCCCAAAGTTATTTTGATTCAGAGATTTCGGGAAAGATAATGAATCAGTTGACTCGTGGCATATATCAGATTCAGATGTTCACGAACTCATTCACCAATTTCCTCTTCCCTTCTCTTCTGCAAAGTGTATTTACGATCGCAGCAATGGCGTTTTATAGTATTCCTGTCGCATTTTTTATATTCCTCCTCTTTCCTATATACTATTTCCTGACCGAGAAATCGACAAAGAAATGGGGTGAACAGGAAGTTCTCAAAAATAAAATTGAAGATGTTACTCGTGGCCGTATACAGGAAGTGATTGGTAATATTAAACTGGTCAAAAGCTTTAATAATGAAAAAGCAGAATATACGATCATCTCAAAGAATCTTGAGGAAAGTAATCGGATCTATGCCGTACAGAGTCGCAATTTTCATATTTTTGACTTTTTGCGAAATTTGAGTCTGATCGTTATCCTCATTATCGTAAACATCATTATCTTCTATCAAACCTTCACCGGTCAGATGTCACTCGGTGTCATGGTACTGTTACTCCAGCTCATTAACATGGCACGACGTCCTTTGTTTGCAATGTCATTTATCCTGTCCAGACTACAGGAAGCAGATAGTGGTTCAAAAGAGTATCTCGAGGTGCTCGATCTGCCCTCTAAAGAACATTACGAGAAAAAGGTAGATATGACAGTCTTTAAGAACCCGGCAATTGAGTTTAGTCATGTGTCATTTAAATATGAACAATCAGAAATGGTACTCAAGGACATTACCTTCAAACTCAAGAAGGGAGAAAAAGTAGCGCTCGTCGGCCACAGTGGTGTGGGTAAATCGACCATAGTCAATCTCATACTCAAATTCTATGAACCAACAGAAGGATTTATAAGTATCGATGGAAAGAAATATCAGGATCTGGAGCATAAAGTAATTCGTAATAATATCGCTCTCGTGTTCCAGGAGAATGAACTGTTCTCATCAACGATCCGTGAAAACGTTGCGTACAGATCGCCGGAAATTAAAGATGAAGATATTATTACTGCTCTTAAACAGGCCAATGCATACGACTTTGTAATGAAGTTACCCAAAGGACTAGATAGTGAAGTCGGAGAACGTGGTGTGAAATTATCAGGCGGTCAGAAACAACGTATTCAGATTGCCCGTGCTATATTGAAAGATGCACAGATTCTCATACTTGATGAGGCCACTTCGAGTCTTGATTCGAAATCAGAGTTTGAAGTACAGGAAGCTCTCGAAAATCTTATGAAAAATCGTCTGGTACTTATTATCGCCCATCGATTCTCAACCATTCAGAATGTTGATACGGTCATGGTTATCGATAAAGGCATCATTGCAGATTATGGATCGCCAAAAGAACTCTCTACGCGACCAGGTGTGTACCATGACTTGCTACAGTATCAGGTAGAAGGTAACAAGAAGCTACTTGCACAGTTTGAGATATATTAATAAAAACCCCACTTCGCTTAGAGAAGAAGCTTCGGAGGGGTTATTTCGGCAGATAAAGAAGAATATCCCCCTTCATTCTCGATCATATTAATCGGAACTACGGTGGGATAATGGCTTCTAAGCCGATCTTTTATCGGCAAGAAGCCATAAAAAATACTGCAGAAGAGGTGAAACCTCTTCTGCAGTGTAGTTAGATATTATATAACTATAACATCTTCGTGCTTTTGCTTGAGTATGTTTCTTCAGCGCCATACTTATTGAACGTCTGGTTTACTTGCATTTCCTTATCTTCACCAGCTGTTACTGCGACGAGTACTTCACCTCGCATAATGCGTTCTTCATAGTCTTTAGCCTGTTCATCAGGTACTCCCCAGTCTACTAATGCTCCTACAACTCCTCCTGTTATGGCGCCAGCTGCTGTTCCTGAAAGAACTGTCGCTAATGGTCCCAGGACCAGTAATCCAACGCCTGGAACCACAAATGAAGCCGCACCTACTAAGAGCGCTCCCAGAGCACCGAGTGCTGTTCCATCAGACACATCCTGTTTAACCTCGTGTGTCTGCACTTCCGTGTTGTTTGCATTCTTTGCAACTACAGATACATCTTTTGTGTATCCCTGATTGGAGAGTTCACTTACGGCTTCTCCTGCTGCCTTGCTATCACGAAATATAGCCATGTATGTACGTGTCATACAAATAAATTAATTAGTAATAAGTACATAATAAGAAGTTCACATGATATTCCTGTCAGAACGAAGTAAGAACGCAGTAAGACTTACAATCCAAGTCGCTTTTTAAATGCAGCACGCAGTTCAGGCTCGTAATATACTTTCATCATTTCTGTTACAAAATCATGACCACTATAATGACCATCATGCAGAAGCTGCATAAACTCGTCGAATGTTAGGTATTTCAGTTCTATTTTTTCTCCCGGATCCAAATGAGGTTCAGTGGTTTTTCTACAGTTACGCGCAATGTAATAATGTATTTTCCAGTCTATCTTAGAAAATGGCTCATATGTATCAAAGAGTTCCCAGTCATCAGTTGTAAAGCCTGTCTCTTCGATAAGTTCACGTTTAGCCGATTCCAGTGGATCTTCATTCTCATTTGCTCTTCCACCGGGAAAGGAATAGTAATCAAATTTATTAGGCTGGCTTTCGAATGTTACGACTATTTTTCCTTCAAATATGGTAATTATCTGGTTAGTGTCAGGTCGTTTGAGCGACTCAAATGTATGATGAGAGCCGTCGAATAACTCCTGATCCCATTGATATACGTCAAAAATCATGCCTTTAAATGCCAGTTTTGCTTTTTCATTCAGTTTCATCTTTGGTTATAAAATCCATAACAATATTTTTCACTATATTTGCAAAAGGCAGGTCTGGTATCTCGGATGGGCTAAAAAACTGCATGGTTTGTCCTTCGTGAAGTGTTAGTTCGTTCAGAGGTCTATCCAGAGTGGCACTGTAAATATATTTCGTATTCACTCGAACATCTCCGGTATAACAGTTGTATTTTCGAAAAAACGTATAAGATGGTACATCCCATTCAAGTTCTTCTTTAATCTCCCGCTTCATACCTTGCTCAGGTGTCTCCCCTTCTTCTACGTGTCCGCCGAAGATATCCCAGGTATCTGGAAACGGCAAATCCAGCTTTTTATCACGTTTCATAAGGAGAATCTGTCCTTTTTCGTTTGTAATAATGAGACCACCTATCTTAACCATGGAACTATTATACTCTACGCACGTATATCTGCGCATAGCATCAGGTATAATACAGGTATGTTAAAAGACGAGGCATATATCACATTAGTAGCAGGTAAGGGCGGCCCAGGGAGGTCATCTTTTTTTCCCGGTAATAAAACAGGCCCCGATGGAGGAAATGGTGGTAATGGTGGTGATATTTATGTGGTCCTCAGTAGACAGATGCATTCGCTTAATCGATATGTAACACAGCGCACCTGGAAAGCAGAGAACGGTAAGCCGGGAGAAGGATTTGAGAGAAGTGGTGAAAGTGCACCAGATCTTGAAATACCCATGCCGATAGGAACTACATTAATTGATCAGGATACGAGAGAAGCATTTGAAGTTACTCCAGAGAATCCACGCATACTAGTATGCAAAGGTGGACGTGGCGGACGAGGAAACGCAGTATTTAAATCTTCTATCAATAAATCTCCGCGACAGTTTGATTTGGGTAAGCCAGGCGAAGAAAAACATTTTCAGGTAACCATGAAGCTTATTGCAGATATAGGTCTTATTGGCTTGCCTAATGCAGGTAAAAGCAGTCTTTTGAATGCCTTGACCGCTGCACAGGTACGCGTAGCAGACTACCCATTCACGACTCTTGAACCTAATCTTGGTGTTCTCTATGGTGTTGTACTTGCTGACATTCCGGGACTGATCGAAGGCGCTTCTGAGGGGAAGGGTCTTGGCATTAAGTTTCTGAAGCATATTGAAAAAGTCCGCCTTCTTATACACTGTGTGAGCTGTGATTCGCAGGATATGGTAAAGGATTATCTTACCGTGAGACAGGAACTCGAATCATATAATAAGGAGTTAGCCGAGAAAAAAGAAATAATACTCATAACAAAGACCGATCTGCTAAC
>CAYXCP010000016.1:0-14040 GCA_964463455.1 uncultured Gammaproteobacteria bacterium | reverse complement strand
TTTACTACCGATCTTAATCAATCCAAAGAACTTGTTGAGCTAGCAAAACAAAAGAATCTCGTGCTTGCGGTGAATCATAACTTTCAGTTCTCGCGTGCATTTACTAAAGCAGCAACACTCATAGAACAAAAAGAAATAGGCACCGTAAGAAGCATCTATTGTGTGCAGATAACAAATGATAAACGACGATTGCCGGTGTGGGCTGAGGAACTGCCGCTCGGATTATTTTATGATGAAACACCACACGTCTTTTATCTTCTCAGGAAATTTGGTGGAGATATTACTATTGATAATGTCACAAGTCGAAAGTCAAAGGTCTATAAAAACACTCCGCATAGCATTAACATTGATCTAAACGCGGGATCGGTACCCGCAACGATCTATATCAACTTTGAAAGTCCTGTCTGCGAGTGGTATTTCATGATCATGGGCGAACAGAAACTCATTCACGTAGATATGTTTCGAGACATCATCACGGTTCTTCCGAATGATGGGCAGCATCTCATGAAAGAAGTTGTTACGACATCTTTAATCTCAACAATATCGCATTGGGCAGGCATATTCAGAAACGGTATAGACTATCTTCGTCACCAGTTGTTCTATGGCATCGATGAAGTGCATGCGCGATTTTACAGTGCAGTAATGGAAAAAGATGTTTCATATCTCAAAGGCATTTTAGCAGAAGATGGGCTTGCAGTAAACCAGGCACAATCGCAAGTTATTGATAAGACATAATATGGCGTTCTATGATAGTTTTCTTCACAAAAAACATGGGGGTTTTTCGCAGCAGCTCCTTGTCTATCTGAACAAGCATCTTGCACAGTTTATTCTCAATCATCTCCATTCAGATCGCCCTGCGGATATTCTCGAAATTGGTCCGGGTAAAGGATATTTCTATCAAGGATTAACGGAGTCAGGCATAGATTTCACATATAGTGCGATGGATCGAAACAAAGCGATACTTGGACAGTTTAAAGAGGTGAAAACCTATGTGTGCGAGGTCCCCCATATCCCCGACTTAGGTAAAAAATTTGACCTCATATATGCCGCGTTTGTTGTCGAACATCTGAATAATGGTCGTGAGGTCTATGAGTTTATCGCATCATGTAAAAAGATATTGAAAATAGGCGGATTGATCGTCTTCCAATGTCCTGATGCAGCCAGACAAAAATTTGATTTCTGGAATATTGATTACACGCATATTTTCCCAACCACAAAGAGGAATATGATGATGGCTTTTCATGAAAATTGCATTGAAGATGTAAAGATGTATGATATCAATGGACTGTGTACGCATCCGTACTTCCATAATAGGTTATTGTACCGTCTGGAAAGGCTCATTATGTTCCCCTATTCCTATGCCTTTATGTCATTTATCTTCTTGCCGTTTTACCGGAAACCGTTGTATGATCTTCACAATTTCTGGTATTCGATCTACTGCTTTTTTAAAGAAGAAAATCTGCTGATTATTGCGAGAGTGTAATGCCAGACATGTCCCCGGAACATGTCTGGCAGGTGTTGAGTTGAAGAGTTGTCAGCCTAACGCGATCAGCTCCATCACCGCTGCGACAAGAGTGACGGCTACGCCGATTATGAGTGCGACTAATAACACTGCAGCAAGCTTGTTCAACTTGGCATACGCGCTACAGAAAAACGTCAAGAGTATGCTACAGTCCAGCAAGAACAAACTTCTCAGCAGCTCTGCCCATTCCTGCTCTGTCATGAATGTTCCTTTCGCTTACTTTATCGGCCGACCATATATTATATCAGAAGAGGTGTAATATCTGTGATAGATAGTATTAATAAGATATAGATTGATAAGCATAAATAAAGCTATTGATCCTATACATATCCATCGTGTAAATAAATACTCTTGAGCTATTCGTTTTGTTGGATTATTACCAAGATTATGGGCAAGATAGAGAGCAAAAGGCAGTAGTGCCAGAAAATATCTCCCCTGTACCCCATTTACTATCTGTGCTCCCACAGGCGTCCAGACTATATAAAAAATGCCTAGAATATATAGATAATTTACCAGCAGTACGAAAGATCCTATGCTTATTTGATACCACGACATCCTCGCTTTATTCCCGCCGTCCATCGGCTGCTGTCCATAGTCCATGTTCCATCGTCTATCGACTATCGTCCATAGTCCAATCGCCGCATACGCTCCGTACATCCAATGGGGTATCCCGTACTCAAGCCAGCCTAAAATACCTATCATGCTTTGAACATAGAACGTGGAACGTGAAACGGATGTTTTTATCAGTACCAACAATAGATCTAGTGGATGATGAAGTACAAATTGAATCTGTTTAGCGGGATTAGCTCCGGCCGGTAGTCCATTTCCTATAAACGAAGTAACCGCATGCATTTTAGTCAGACCATATATGCCAAACATAAGTGCATAGAATGCTATCATGTAAAGGAAATACACATGTGTTTTCTTATGTATTTTCTGTGGTGGAATAAGGAGAATAAAGAGCAGAAGCAGTTCGTGTCCGCCGCTCCGGCTCAACAAATAGAGCATGCTTATAATAGAGAGAGAAATATAATCGCGCACTTCAATCATCTGTTCTTTATTCATGAGTTCCGTAATCTTTACAAACAGCGTAAGCGTGAGCAAGAATGTGACTCCATCATATCCATATGCAGAGATCTGATGAAGAAACACCGGTATAGAGGCGACAAATAGCAGTAAAGATTTATATTTTGTTTTTTTATAGAGACAGATAAGCCAGATAAAGCACGCAAGAAAGAATGTGAATCGCCCGAGGAAAAACGTAACATAGGGATTTGGACTTACATGCAGTCCTATGAATACACCGATTGCAGAAGGAAGATACGAAATGACGGGGAAATTACAGACAGCGCTCACATCAAGCGATATAGGTTTCGCATTTCTATTACTATTCAGATAAATCTTATTAATAAATGGAGGCAATTTATGTTCAGGATGAAGAGGCATCTCATAGCTTTTGATAAATGAGGTCATCGCATAATATTGTTCGGGGACTGATGTGACAGTATGTTTTGAGCTGCACGACATGATCCCATTCACGAGTGCAATAGTCCGGTTAAAGTGCGACTCTTCATCGGGTTTTTGAAACGGAGGAACAAGAAATGTAAATGTAAGTCCGACGATAAAAAGGAGAACAAAAATATATGTAATATAAAATCGATTTGGACTATTCTGGTGAGACATTTTTCTCATTTTCTCATTATCAATTACACATTACAAGTGTTATAATTCATATCTATGATACACAAACTGACAAAAATAGTAGCAACAATCGGACCGGTAACTGAAAGTGAAGAGATGATTGAGCGACTTATTAGTGAAGGCGTCAATATTTTCCGCTTTAATTTCAAGCACAATACGATGGATTGGCATAGTGAACGTATTGAGCGCGTCAATAAAGTAGCGAAACATATGGGACTGTCAGTAGGTACCCTCATCGACCTTCAAGGACCTGAAATTCGTATCAACATGCCTACAGATTTTATTGAAGTACATAAAAACGATCTTCTGTTGTTTGGACAGGAAGCATTTGAATCTAAAGAAAAAGGACTTTCCATTTCACATCCTGAAATAATTGAACATCTTACTGAAGGTCAGAAATTGCTGGCAGACGACGGTGTATTTACGTTTTATGTACAGAAAAAAGATGGAAAAGTATACTTGCACTGTGAATCTGATGGGAAACTACTGAATAAAAAGTCGCTTAACATCCCAGGCGCAGACTTTCCATTTCCTGTTTTAGTAGAGCGTGACTTTGAAGGCTTGCAGGTAGCTGCACGAAATGAAGTAGATTATGTTGCTCTTTCGTTTGTCCGAACAGCAACCGACTTACAGGTAGTTCGTTCTGAAATGGATAAATACAAAGTACATGCAAAGATCGTCGCAAAAATTGAAACAAAAAAAGCTATCGATAATCTCGATGAAATAATCGATTATACCGATGCAGTCATGGTTGCACGCGGAGATCTCGGTGTAGAACTTCCTATCGAACAGGTCCCTCATCATCAGAAAGTAATAATCAAAAAATGTCTGGAAAAAGGAATCCCTGTTATCACGGCAACACAGATGCTGCAGTCGATGGTAGATAATCCCTATCCTACACGCGCAGAAGTATCAGACATCGCAAATGCTACTTATGATTTTACCGATGCCATCATGCTTTCGGGTGAAACAGCATCAGGAAAATATCCGGTTGAAGCAGTCATGTCGATGCAAAAGACAGCTAAATACAATGAACAGATGAATATGTGCCCTGATATCAGAACGAAGTTTGATTTTAAAATAAAAGATCAGACCGATATCATGTGCGATGCTGCATATAGCGTCTATTTAAGTTCACTTGAAGAAGAAAATGATATACAGGCATTTGTCGTGTTCACAGAAACAGGACGCACGGCACAGGCGCTTTCCCGCTATAGACCAAAAGTCCCGGTATATGCAATCACGCCGGATTCTGAAATCGCCGAAAGTCTTACAATCTGCTATGGAGTAACACCAATTCCTGGCGATCAGGTAGACCTGGATGAAAAAGAAGTAGATAAAGTCGGCATAATGAAAACTATTCATTTCCTGTTCGAACATAAATATATAACATTTGGTCAGAAAGTCATCATACTTCACGGAGATATCTGGGGAGTTGAAGGCGGAACGTCAACAGTTAAGATCTTACAAGTTGCGTAACAGGTTGTAGCTCATTACCAAATTAACTTATCAGTATACATAGTTAAGAGTGTAAACAGCTAAAAAGCTACAACCTGATAAGCTCGATTATATGGATATTTCACACATTCGTAATTTTGCAATTATTGCACATATCGATCATGGAAAGTCAACTCTTGCCGATCGTATGCTGGAAATTACGGGTACCGTGTCTAAAGGTAATCATGAAGAGCAATTGCTTGATCGTAATCCGATTTCACGTGAGCGAGGCATTACTATTAAATTAGCGCCTGTTCGCATGAAATACACCTATGAAGGAGCCGATTATCTCCTGAATCTTATTGATACTCCCGGACATGTAGACTTCTCTTATGAAGTTGATCGTACGCTTGCATCAGTTGAAGGAGTCATTCTTCTTGTTGATGCAACACAGGGTATTCAGGCTCAAACAATTTCGAATGCATACAAAGCACTCGACAAGAATCTGACTATTATTCCGGTCATAAACAAAATCGATTTACCAAATGCCGAAGTTGAAAAGACGACTAAACAGATTGAATCATTTCTCGGTATAAAGCCTGAAGAAATATTTCACATTTCTGCAAAGACTGGTATGAATGTTCAGGAAGTATTAAATGCAGTGGTTACCAAAATTGCTGCTCCTAAATCTGAACCTGACTCTACCGTATGCCAGTCTCTTATCTTCGATTCATACTATGACACGCACAAGGGTGTAATTGCATTCGTAAGAGTATTTAGTGGTTCAGTCAAAAAAGGAACAAAACAAAGACTTGCCGTAAACGGTACTGTTTTTGATACGCCGGAAGTGGGTATATTCACTCCTGATCTTGTCCCGATTGATACATTAAATCCTGGCGATATCGGCTACATCGTCACGAATCAGAAAGATATTCATCAGGTTCATGTAGGTGATACCCTTATCGATGAAAAAGGAACATCTCCTGCTCTGCCGGGTTACAAGCGCGTAAAGCCCATGGTCTTTGCGTCGATGTTCACAACCGATACCGCAGACTATCTCAATTTAATGAAAGCACTCGACAAGTTATATCTGAATGATTCGTCACTCGAATTCAGCGCCATTTATAGTAAAGCTCTTGGTGCCGGATTCCGTGTAGGGTTCCTCGGACTTCTTCATGCAGATGTCGTTCGTGAAAGACTCGAACGCGAGTTTGATCTGAGTATCGTACTTACTCCCCCACAAGTAGAATACATTGTTGAAAACGGCGTCTATCAGGAACCTTATGTCAAAATCATGATCATTACTCCAGAAGAATACATGGGCGCGGTTATGCAACTCTGTGAATCGTATCGAGGCCAGTTCCTGACTATGGACAATAAAGATCAGATTTCACTCACCTATGAACTTCCTCTATCAGAAATGATTTCTGACTTTTTTGATAATCTGAAAAGCGCTACTTCAGGATACGCATCACTTGACTGGGAGTTCCTGAAATATGTGCCGGTAACCGCTGATAAAATGTCTATTCTCCTGAACCTAGAAGAGGTTGATGAATTTTCTGAAATTGTTGTGCAGGAACGTGCATATGAAAAAGGTAGCGAACTTACGTCAAAACTCAAAGAGCTTATTCCCCGTCAGCAATTTGAAGTAAAAATACAGGCCAAGTTTAAAGGTAAGATTATTGCATCAAGTACAGTGAGCGCATTCCGCAAGGATGTTACGGCAAAACTTTACGGCGGAGATAGAACACGTAAAGATAAACTGCTTAAAAAACAGAAAGCGGGTAAGAAACGCATGAAGATGATCGGGAGCGTGGAGATACCAAAAGAAGCCTTCTTAAAACTATTTAACAAAAAATGATATACTAGATGTATGGAACAAAATAGTCCAATTTCGGTTGTCGAAAAAGATAAAAAACTAGATAAGTCTTCTGTATGTGCAATAGATTGGCAAGCAGACAAGGGATTTGGTTTTCTTATGCCGCCCGATGGAAGAAGATTGTTTGTTCATAGAAAGACGTTATCAGCTATGTCTCCAGACCTCGCAGAAACATTCAATGGTGGAGGAATAAGAGAAAACAACATACATTTAACAAATATAGAAACACGTAAGGATGAGAGGGGACGTAATCAAGTAATTAAAGCTGAAGTAGTTATTCCAGATAATCTCACTAAATTAGAAACACCTGCAAATAATCCTAAAGATCCAGAGGCATATTATAGTTATTACGTCTCAGGTCGAGGGTTAGAAAAACCAAGTTTAAGTCAACAAGTTGAAAATGCCCGAGAGAGGAGTGACGTAGTTTGGCTTGCTTCATATGGTAATTATGATAGAAAAGATCAGTGGATGGAAATATACTCATTTTTCAACAATTCACGTTCTGGGGCGTTAAGTATGCTTCAAATACTTGGAAACCATGGTGAGGTTTTAGATCGTGACCCAATAAATGCAGAAATATACTTGGATCCAGGAACAAACGATGTGTATATGTTCACTTCACATGCCTGGACAGGTGAGTGGTATGCCATGAAGAATGTACTTGCTAAAATAGCAGAAGCTGGAAACTTTAGAAATATAATTTTAGTTGAGGGACAAATCACTGATCTGTATATGCCAGTTATTAAAGCTGATGGAAATGCGGTTCTAGCACATACAAAAGTTCGAACAGACTCACGAGGCAACATAAGAGGTAGGTCCCAATATAGGAACCAAGCTGTTACTATAGATCTAAATTTACATTCTATTGACGCAACCGACAGAGATGAGGTGCTCCGATACAATGAACAAATAACTAAAGTAACCGGCCGAGAAAAGCGTTTTGTTTCTGCAGCAACAGAGGCGCGATTTTTATTGTACTTGCTTCAAAGAAAAAAAGTGTTAAGTTCTCATGTCATAGCACCACAAGATGTTCAAGATACTGGTATCGATCCTGATATGCTAAATGAAGCTATACGCCGGCTAGAAGCTATATCGCATGTAGATAACGTATCTGATGTCACTGTAGAAATATCAGCTTTAACTAATGCGGTTGGAAAGTCAATTGATGCATTAGTAGGAACTATTTTATATGTTGACGGAACAAAAAAAGAGGTGCCTCTATATGTGGGTGATAATAATGGTATTGTACCTGAAGGAGCTAAGACACTAGATGGTCGCATAATTCATCCAGATATAACAGTAGATGCCGCGCTCTCGGCATATGTTAAAGCACACAATGCATATTATTTGTTACATTTGCCCGAAGACCCAGTTCTTCTGCAACAGATACGGGAAAAAATAAAAGCAGGTCTTTTTGTGTCAAATAAAGATATATTAGCCGAAGCTGATAGACTCATTCAGTTAAATGCAGAAAATAACAAGCCAAAATTAGTTGTTTTTAAAGAAGCATATGAAGGTGCAATGAGCAGAGGCAGATTTGGAAATGCCGAAGGCGTCTATGTGTATATAAATGGGTCATGGCAACCTGTTAAAGTTCAAAGTGTGGACCTGATGAGATACAATACTCAAATGACAGAGGTAGTGGCTGTAGATGGGAATGGAAATCGATATAGCACTCAACTTCAAACAAATTACGATTATGCTGAAATCGATTTTTATCGCAGAATGAAAGAAATGAGCAACAAGCCGAAGGCTGAAGCGTCCCCACCAATCGCTGAAAAAAAATTTACTATTGTAGATAATTTTACTATATATGAAACTTGGGTTGTCAGAGATATAAATGATATTGAATCTGAACTTGTAAAAAATAGGAGTAATCTTGAGCAATTATCTGTATTATTACTTGTACTTGCTTCAAAAAACAATACATCAACCATCCGCTTGTATAAAGAATATAATTATGGATTGGCTGCTATGAAACAATCACTAGAAAAAATGATTAATTATGCTAGACCAGATTATGCAGATAATCTAAGGTTTCATAAACACTTAGAAGAATTATTGGAACTTCGTAAGAAGATTAAAGTTATAAATCTTGTAACTCAAGCATCCTCAAATATAATGGAAACTGCTATAATAAGCGCTGGTTTCGATAAGGAAGCATTTGTGGATGAATTTATACTTACTTTAACAGATGTGCCACTTGACCAGTTACCAAAACAGCTTAGAGATGAATCTTTTGCCGATTATGCAGATCAAGCGCGCATGCGACTGTTAGTAAATAGGCTCTTAATGTCACCGGAGATAGAATCTCTTTTAGGAGATGAAGATAAAAAAAATCTGTGTCGTAAAGAAATATATAGTCAACTTAAATCCACAAAAAATTTAGATATAATTCAGCTAACTAACATAGTAGAAAACACTGCCTTAGCAATGTAATACTGCCTTCAATATATTATTGCATTATCTGCAATAACATTCAAACATTCACAGTTTTAATCATTTTTTACCTTATCTTACTCGTTCTTTAGAAAACCAGTCCTGCGACGAGGAGTGCGAGAGGTGCGGCGATCAGCCACCATGGGATTGGTTTACCTGCTGATGGAATCGTCGGTACAGCTGTTACTCCCTGTGTTGTTGGAGTTGGTGTATTGGTTACATTTGTTGCGATTATGATTTCAGTTGGCGTTGGTGTGTTTGTTGCTGTTGCCGACGGGTTAGGTGTGTTCGTTGCTGTTGGCGTATTAGTAGGTGTATTGGTTGGCTGTGGCGTGCCTGTTGGTGTGTTTGATGGTGTTGGTGTATTTGTTGGTGTGTTTGTCGGTGTGCTTGATGGAACCGGTGTATCTGTTGGTACTGGTGTATCAGTAGGTGTTGGGGTTGGTGTATTTGTCGGGGCCATGCAGCATGAGCCTGCGTTCGGTGAATTGATACAAGCATCTTTATATTCTGGTTTAGCGCAAAAATTCAATCCGTTGTTTGCCTGTACGCATACGAGTCCTGCCTGACAGGGATTATCTGTGTTACATGGTGTGTATCCGCAGGAATTGGGTCGGGGTGTTGCTGTAGGGGCCGGTGTATTTGTTGGCGTTGCTGTTGGTTTGACAGGTGTTGGTGTAACGGTGTGTGTTGGCACTGGCACTTTCGTTGGTGTCGGTGTTGGTGTCTTTGTTGGTCCTGGTGTATTTGTCGGTGGTGGTGTGGGTGTATTCTTTGGCGTTGCGGTGGGTGTTGGAGATACACACTTTCCTTTATCTGCATCTGCATCCCATGATACTTCCGATCCATCTTTATAAAAAACATGTATCCAGAATTTAACTGTTGTTTTTCCGTTCCATGGACCACTTGGGTATAATGTTGTGTAATCTATATGATCTACCTGTACCATAAAATGGTCAATTTTATCGGTCTGCACGGCAGGCTCATATCCGGTAATAGTCCATGTATCTTTTGCGCAGTTAGTTTCTATAATAGGTCGAATATGGTAATTGGTAGGAGTAGCTGAGCATTCGATGGCATTATAATCAACGGTTTTTGTATCACTAGCGGATTTATCAACATATTCAAGAAGGATTTTTACGGAACTTTTAGAAAGTTTAGATTTACCCGTTTTAATTGTTTGTGTCGAGCTAGATCCTTTTTTTATAATTCCAAGGTTAACAGAAACTCCGGATTGTGTGTCTGTGGCTACCGCTGTCATATCTTTGGACTCATCATTTTGCACGGTAACCATAACTTGAGCAGTGCCATCATTGTCACAGAGAGGAGTTACTTTTATCGTTGTATGACTCCATGCTCGAGTAGCGATAGGAACCTGGGTCTGAGTGGTAATATAAACGGTAAGTGCAGAAAGAGCAAGAAACCCGACACTTAAGGCAACTTTAATGATATTGCCTAATGATGATTTTTTCTGGGTTATGCTTGATGTTTTTTTCACTTCGGTCTATTAATACTTAAAATAAGGATATTTCTCACTAATTACTGTGTTAAATGAATTGAATTTCTTTACCTTAATTGAAGACGGATACACAATTACATAGGCAAAAGGAATGCCCATAGTTGATTTGAGAATATATGAGGGCGATACTGCTCCTTCTTTCTGTTTAAATAGAAAATCCTGAAAAGTTGGATCGTCAACAAGTACAGATTGATTACCGCCATAATCTTCTATATATCTATTCTCTTCACCCATATTCATTGCAATGAGTTGCTCATCCTTATTTGCAGCTTCTACCACCTGGGATGGAGAGTAAGATGAATCATTGAATAATCCTGCGTATGTAGCCATAATTATTTTGGCGCGCTCTTCCAAATTGCCGTATTTCTCGGTCAGCTGGTCAATATTATGTTGATCCTTAAATCGAGCCATAACATATGCAAAATCTGCCTTTGAAATAAGGTATTGGTTTATCAAATCTTCCATTTCGTCAATATAATCATCAATGTTATCTTTATTAGGAAGAGGTATATTACTTTCTGTTAGAACATCCTTATAAATGTAATATTTTATAATTCGTTCTTTTGCATATGTCTGAGGAAATTTAATATCTTTAGTTTTCGCAGTTTGTACTAGATCATTAATGATATTGGCGGGTACTACTTCGTCTTTATATGCTTTAGGGAATACATCACCAAGTGGCATTTGTGTAGGTCTGGGGGCTGCTGCACGGGATGAGCTGGAAAACTGAGTCTGTTGCACATAATAAGAAGCCGATAATAAGAATGCACTGAGAGAAAAAACCATGAGAAAATTAATGCCATTCTTTAGCCCTGTCGAGTAGTGTTTTTTCTTAAATGACTTCACATCCAGACGGGTATAATTCATCCCCGATGTGTTTAATGGTGTAAAATCTGGTATCTCATGCATTATCACATTATTTTATATTTGAAGGTAAAAGTCAAGTAGGAGCGAGCCATTTAATGTTCGGATCACGTTTCATAAAGGTATATTGACGCTTTGCATACTGAATCTCTCTTGTGCTCCACAGATCTATGAGCATCTCCTTAGTGATAGCCCCTTGAATAAATTGGGTAATAAGATCGTATCCAATCGTTTTCAACCCCGGTTCTTCTCCTGTGCATCCACTGCCTATTAGTTGTTTTACCTCATCGATTGCTCCATTATCAATTCGATTTGTAACACGTTTTCTAATTTGTTCTTTCAGTTTTTCTTTGTCACTTTGATACATTCCATACACTTCTGTCTCGAGTTCTGGCATAGAGAGTAATGAAGGAAGAGTATAGGTAAAATCAGTTTTTAATCCGACATGCTCAATATGCTCGCTCGCCTGTTCAATCTTACGAATGAGGCGGTGAGGATTATGTTTGTCGCTATTATTTAATTGATTAAATAATGTTTCATTTTTTTGCATAAGTATATGCTGAAGTTCTTCTACTGACTTATCAGCAAGTTCTGATCTGAGATCATTATCTGCCGGTACCGTTTTATCAATACCATAAAGCATATGGTAGATATACAAATATGTCCCGCCAACAATAATCGGCGTAATGTCCTTATCAAGCAATTGCAAAATGAGTTTATTCGCCTGTGAAACGAAATCATGCGAAGAGAAGACCTGATGTATGGATATGATGTCGTATAACCATACAGGAGTCCCTTGTAGTGTGTAAAACCCTATGTTATAAGGTCCATCGGTATATGCACGTTGATAATTATTCGATTCAATGTCTTTGCCTGAAATAATAGTAAGCTCCTTATAGATTTGACGTGAATCGGCGTTTATGAGATTACCGTGCAGATCTTGTGCTTTTTGAAGAGCAAGCTTTGTTTTACCTGTGGCTGTTTGTCCGGTTATTACTATTAGTTTTTTTCCCATTGTGCTGTGTCCATGCCGCGTCTACGGTATTTTTTAACAGATATAGTACATCTATTTTACCTGCACCACCTACTACTGGAGTGTAAAATGAGCATTTTTCCTTTATATCGCTGATCTGATAGTCGCCTTTTAATACCCCGTGTTCATGATGATGACCGATATTAATCAGAGCAACACCCGGGCTTAAATCTGCAGATTTAACAATATGCTTCCCTACTGCACAGATAATGATGTCTGCTTCTTTAAAATACTGTGTTGAGTTGAACGTCGTTGAGTTGATGTTCAGATAGTTTACTTTGAGATCTGTGAATGTTTTACCTATTGGCTGACCAGCGGTAGAACCGCGACCAAGCAGAATAATGCGTTTATGCTTAAGAGCTTTCCGTAAGAACGGAATATCATGTGTGGGTTCAAAGATTACATCAGACAACCCTTCAGATTCACGATACATATACTTAATAATGTTAAGTACTGCAAGGCCCAATGGTGCGTAAAACGTGGACTTTGGTTTGTGTCCTTCTATTTCTTTTTCGATTGAAATATATTTATACAGACTGTCAGTCTGTAACTGCGATGGAAGCGGGCGCTGAATAATAATACCATGGTTATCAGGATCAAGCGATAGCTCCTTAAGGATGCGTGCAAGGTTTTCAAACGTAGGGATATGTTCAATCACTACTGCCTTAAATGAAATACCTAGCTGTTCTGCAGCACGCTTTTTTATGGCAATGTACTTTTTGTGAGTTTCCTGGGTTCCAAATATGATATCGATTAGTCGAGGTTTTACGCCGTCTTTAGATAGCGTTTTAGCGCGGTCTTTTATATATTCTTCCAGTTTTTGTATTATTTCCCGGCAGGATAATTCCATATTATGTATAGCCGGAGCGCTCGTTAAACAAACGTGGCGCTTACGACTTTATCTGATTTATCGGTGAACCGCATCAGGATAACCCCCTTTGCTGTTCTTGATAATGACGGAATAGATTTCAGCTCAATTTTCACAATCTGACCATGCCCAGAAGTTATTATTACTGTGGTATCTTCGGTGCCAATTATCTGTGCCAGTGCTATCTTACCCATTTTGTCATCTACCGAGGCTACTTTTACTCCTTTTCCTGCTCTATGCTGGCCACGAAAATTGGATAGCTTTGTTTTTTTACCAATACCACGTTCACCCATGACCATCATCTGTTTATCAAATTCTTTGTCGGTAAATACGTCAGCGGCTACTACTTCATCGTTAGCTTCGAGTTCAATACCTCGTACGCCCATTGATGATCTTCCGGTTGTACGGACTTCAGTTTCTTTAAATACGATGGCTTTCCCTGACTTTGTGGCCAATATTATGTTGTCATTGCCTCCTGAGAATTTTACCCATAGGAGTTCATCGGAACTATCAAGTTTGATTGCAATGATACCGTTTGATCGTATATTGGCATATTCATCAAAAGGCGTCTTCTTAATCGTACCCATTTTGGTGGCCATGATTACGAATTTGCCATTATTGACAGCGGCCGTTGCGCTATCAAATGTGAGTACTGATGTGATCTTTTCGTCAGGACGAATGTTCAGCAAGTTCACAATGGCCTTTCCTTTTGATACGCGTGAGCCCATCGGGATCTCCCATACACGTGAGATGAATACACGACCCTGATTCGTGAAGA
>CAYXCP010000015.1:4197-14219 GCA_964463455.1 uncultured Gammaproteobacteria bacterium | reverse complement strand
CTTCAGATGAGAAAATAATTCCTCGCTATTAAATGATGTACCATGAAATTTATCGGTAATAATGGATTGAAGCACACACACAACGGAGCGATAAATGGGAGCTACATGTTTAGAATCAGGTCTGAATCCATCTATATCCTTGAGAGGATCAATAAATCCTTCTATTTCTTCATTTACATATTTGTGACTTGGTTTCTGGAGTATGATACCATGAACATCATCGCGTGCATTCAGTTTCTGTATTGCCTCACGAACGAGTTGAGGGTCTGAGAGCGTAGTCGTATCAAAATCCACAACTTCAACATCCACGCCAATTGTTTCGCCTGTTTTAATTTTTTGCTGAATATAAGAACTTACAGCATCTGATTGGTTTGACTGAACAATAGCGAGGCGAGGGACTATGCCCTTTTCCTTAAGCGCACTCAATCGTTCCATCTGTTGCGAATAGAGCTCCTGTGCAAGAGGTTGACCTGATATCTTCATGAGGTAAGTATACACTATTTGGGCTATAGACTATAGACTTTGGACTATTTGCTATATCTGAAGTCCATCGTCTGCACTTTACTGTCCGCCGTCTATACTATCGCTCGCCACTGCCCGTTTTATGACGTCGCGAGGCTTCGATCCTTCTGCTGGTCCTACATATCCTGCTTCCTGGAGTTCATCGAGTATACGTGCAGCACGGGCATAACCGACCTTAAGTTTTCGCTGCAGGAGAGACGCAGATGCTTTATCGGACTGCATAACTACGTCGAGTGCTTGATTAAAGAGATCATCATGATCATCGCCAGCCGCAGTTCCACCAAAACCTTTTGTGGGCCCAATCTGAACATCGGCTGTCGTAATTTCTTCTGTGTAATGCACTTCAGGACATTGTGATTTCAGGAATCTGACAACTTCTGCAGCTTCTTTTTCTGTTACAAAAGCACCTTGCATACGACGAGGTTTAGCTTGATCTGGAGGCATAAATAGCATATCTCCTTTTCCAAGCAACTTTTCTGCTCCTGGAGTGTCGATGATAACGCGCGAATCGATAAGTGATGATACGTTAAATGCGAGTCGTGTCGGGATGTTCGCTTTCATAAGACCCGTGATAACATCTACTGATGGTCTCTGAGTAGCCAGAATGAGATGAATACCGGTGGCGCGTGCCATCTGTGCGATGCGTGTAATGAGATCTTCTGCATCGCCCGGAGCGAACATCATAAGATCAGCAAGTTCATCGATGACGAATAAAATATATGGTTCTTTCTGAATGCCAGGCAGATTATTATATCCTTCCAGATTACGAACGCCTGCTGCAGCAAATACCTTATATCGGCGTTCCATTTCGGCAACAGTCCACTGTAATGCTTTCAAAATATTGCCCGGTTCGACGATAACTTCAGTTAGTAAATGAGGAATACCGTTATATAACGCGAGCTCTACTCGCTTTGGATCGACCAGGATCATACGAAGTTCTTCAGGTTTTGTTCTGAACAGGAATGTGCAGATCCATGCATTCAGAATGACCGATTTACCTGATCCAGTGGTACCTGCTATAAGTACGTGAGGCATTTTAGTGATTGATGCTGCCTGTACTTCGCCTGAAACATCAAGACCGAGCGGGACAAGAAGAGGATCAGGATTTTTTGAGAATATGGGTGAGGAAAGAATTCTTTTTAATGTAACTATTTCTGATTTTAAGTTCGGAATTTCGATACCTACGAGTGATCTGCCTGGGATAGGTGCCTCGATACGTACCATACCCGTAGATGCAGCAAGAGCAAGAGCAAGATCATTGCCAAGTGAAGTGATTTTGGACAGTTTCGTACCCATGGTCATTGACAGTGCATACTGGGTAACCGTCGGACCTTTGTTTACTTCTGCTACACGGGCACGAATACCAAAGCTTTCAAGCGTCTTCTCTATTGTATCTGCATTTCTGTTTACATCCCCTCGTTCGGCTTCTTTCTGTGGTATTTCTGCGAGCAGACTAAGTGGTGGATAGATCCATGTCGTATTATTAGATGATCTAGTCGTTTTAATATTCAGCAGGTCCTTATTAGCTTGCTGTGCATGTGCAGGTGCTAAATTTGCTGGTGCCACCGCAGGCATTGGTTTTGGTGATGAAATAATGCGTTCGGCCTTTTTTTCCTCAGTTTTACGGTCTTCAATAAATTCCTGCTCCTGTGCCTGTTTTTTCTTTTCAGGAAACATTTTTCGCGTGCTGAGCTCACCGGCACCTCTGAATACGTGATTTTTAAAGAAATGAACAAATCCTTTAGATACCGTAAGTGCAATGAGAATAAATACATCAATAGATGTATCAAAGAACAGTACGATTCCTGCTATGAGGGCGATAAACAGAACTACGCCTGCACCAAAACCTGAAAAGTCCGAAACCAGATTATCACTTATTTTCATCCCCCACGTACCTGTATGGAATATGCCGAGCATCGCAATAAACATAAGAAGCATACCGAGCGATACATTGAGTTTGACCAGTTTTAGTTTTTTCGTATTAAAAAAGTGACCGGCGAATAAGAGCACTACAAATGGCGTAAACACAGAAAGACCACCAAACTTTTCAAGAAGGAAAATATTGATATCACTCAAAACTTTCCCCTGAAGAACATCGGGGGAAAACAGATGGAAGAAGGAAAGAAGCATCATGATTCCCAAACCAATAAACATAAACCCAAGAAGGTTTATGATTGTTTTATTATTGATTTTTACCTTTAAGAAAGGTACTTTAAATAATGATTTTTTTCTTGCCATACCCCTTTAATTCTACTGTTTTGATTATTGTAATACCAGCGGTTTACCGTCTACGACATATCTCGTACCGTTTATGACTATATATACAGTTCCGCCACTCCCTGTTTTTCTAATATGGAATGTGTGCTCATTAAATTTAGCTACCGGGTGATCAGCTAAGATCGGCGATACGATGGATGTACCATTTTCTTCATACTGGAGATATGCATAGACAGGTTGATCTGTTTTGAAGGACAGCGTATAAAACAGGTCATCTACTTTCTTAAAATCGAGATTACTTGTTACAATTTTCTGAGATGCACTGACCTGTTCATATTGCTCCATATGTGCCTGACGGATTGTATAAGGTACGATCATTGAAAACGCGAGGACAACACCCAGTGTGGTGCCGTGTTTTGCCATTTCAGCAATTGAAAATCCAAAGAGTATAAAGAGTAAAAGCATGGAACAGAGGAAGATAACAATCCCTATGGCAAAAGCATAAGAAAGAGGTGGGTTTACACCAGCTATCGTAAACGGAACAAGGTAGTGCATAATATTACATACATAATACTACACACTACCTATGCTTCGCAAATCAATTATTTCTCTTCGTTCTCAAGCATCATCAGGTTGATTCTACCCTGTTGATCTATCTGGTGAACTTCGACTTTCACGCGCTGTCCGATAGAGACAATATCGTGTGGATCCTTAACAAATTCCTTTGACATTTTTGAGACGTGTACAAGGCCTTCTTTACCGGGAAGCACTTCTACAAATGCTCCAAACGGAAGTATTCGCTTTACTTCACCTTCAAATACTTCGCCAACTTTTACTTCACGGGTCATGTTCTCGATAAGATTTACAGCCATTTCGACTTTATCCTTATCGATACCAGTGATGGTTACTCTTCCGTCATCGCCTACTTCAATTTCGGTTTCGGTACGTGCGATAAGACTACGAATATTCTTTCCGCCGGGGCCGATGATTTCACCGATCTTGTCTGCAGGAGGTGTGATAACAACAACCTTCGGTGCGAACTGTGAAAGTTCTTTACGTGCACCTGAGATGACTGCATTCATTTTGTCGAGTATGAATAAGCGTGCTTTCTTTGCTTCGATGAATACTTCATGAATCATTTTGTCAGTTAAACCTTTATTCTTTACATCAAGCTGAATTGCAGTGATACCTTCTGATGTACCTGTTACTTTGAAATCCATCTCGCCTGAGAAGTCTTCAATACCAAGAATATCGGTAAGTAACATGTAGTTATCATCTGATTCACTAACTATGCCGATGGCGATACCTGCAACAGGTGCCTTGATCGGTACGCCTGCATCCATGAGTGCAAGTGATGATCCTGCAGTCGATGCCATTGATGTTGAACCGTTTGAAGACATTACTTCAGATACAACACGGATGGTGTATGGAAACTCCTTTGCTGAAGGAAGAACAGGGACAATTGCTTTTTCAGCAAGTGCACCATGCCCGATCTCGCGGCGTGAAGGAAATCCAACTCTACCTGTTTCTCCGACTGAGTATGGAGGCATGAAATAATGATGAATATATCGTTCTGAAACGATACCTTCAGGGCCTTCTATGAGCTGTTCCATACTTGGAGCACCGAGAGTTACGATAGAAAGAACCTGTGTATCACCGCGTGAAAAGAGTGCAGTACCGTGTGTGCGTGGAAGGATTGAAACTTCTACACCGATCTCACGAACCTGATCAAGAGCACGGCCGTCAATACGTGTGCGAGTCTTGAGCATGTTTTCGCGAATCATTTTCTTTACGAGGTAATCAATGGCCTGAGCAATGATATTCGGTGCAAATTCTTTTTCTGTCTTTTCGGCTACCTGTTCAATGAGAGTTTTAAGCTCTGCAGGATTATCGAACTCTTTTGCTGCTTTATTTTTGATGATCTGATCCAATTCAGCTTTAAACTCTGACTTCAAGACATTGATGAGTTTGTCGTCGAACATGGTCTCAGGAGCTACATCTTTAGGCATACCAATCTTCTCGCGCATACCTTCGATGAACGCAATAATCTTTGCATTTTCTGCATTTGCAAGTTTGATACCTTCTTCAATGACTTCTTCATCAAGAATTTCTGCTGCTGTCTCGATCATGAGTACTTTACCTCGGAGGGTTGATACAACAAGATCAAGCTGTGAGAATTTGGAATCTTCCTGACCAGGATTTACACATAGATTTCCTTTTTCTTCACCTTCTGTTTTAATATAACCGATGCGCATGGTACTGATTGGTCCATCCCACGGGACAGGAGATATATGTAAGGCTGCTGATACGGCGATTGCAGAAACGATTTCTGGATCATTCTGGCCATCAACAGATAGTAAGGTGATAATGACCTGTACTTCTTTTCTGTAACTTTTTGGAAATAATGGACGAATTGAACGATCGATAAGGCGACCTGTGAGAATTGCTTCGTCACTTGGTTTGCCTTCACGTTTGACCCAGCGTGATCCTTTGATACGACCACCTGCATAGAGTTTTTCGACATATTCGACCTGGAGAGGGATATAATCGATATCTGTGCGTTCTTTACCGACGGTTACGGTTACGAGGACACATGTGTCTCCCAGACGGGCGAAGATTGAGGTTGTTGCGGCACGGGCGAGCTTACCAGTCTGAAGTGTTAATTTCTGCCCATTGATGTCAATAGATTCTTCTACGACTTTCATATATAGATAGTATGGGTGTGGTTTCTATGCATTTCGGTAGTCTACACATATGTGTATGCTATAGAAATAGATAGAAACCATGTTACCCAAATTAATAATTTGTTATAAGACTTTGTTGTACTTTAGTGTCATCCCGAATTTATTTCGGGATCCCTTTACTTAAACCAGATGCTGAAACGAGTTCAGCATGACATTCAAGTAGAGTAAATACTAAATATTAGCGTTTCATGCCGAGTTTTTCAATAAGCTCTGCATAGCGCTTTTCATCAAGCTTATGAAGATAATTGAGGATACGGCGTCTCTTTGCAATGACTTTGAGAAGACCGCGACGTGAATGATTGTCCTTCTTATTTTCTTCAAGATGCTCGGTAAGTTTATTTATTTTCTGTGTTAAAAGAGCTACCTGTACTTCAGGTGAACCAGTATCGCCATCTTTCTGTGCGAACTGCGTAATCAGTTTTTGTTTATCGTCTGGTAGTGATTGTTTCATAGAATGAGATTATAACGGATAAGAGAGCCACTTTCAAGAGTTTTTATATAGTTAATGATAGAAACTAAATTGAAAGCGGTAGGTGGCGCGGGTGAGAGTGCTCCCAAAACAAATAGACGAAGTCATTTTTTGGGAAGGAAAACCCGGGGCAGAATCTACCGCGTAATAGATATTAATGAATATAGTATAGTTTTCTTATGGCTTTAAAGAAACATGTTCTGATACAGACAAGTACGAGTACACTCCTCCTTGCCGGACTTTCCGGCATCATACTGTTTGTTCCTCCGGTGAATATCATGATCATCAGTGTCATGATCGGCCTTGCAGCGGGTTTCTGCTTTTCAGTCTCACGTTTCTTTCTATCTCGGATTCATTCCTTGCTCATCGCTCTGACTATGGGCATTCTACTCATTGTAAGCTATTTAACCGGTTTTAACTTTCTCAACACAATCCTTCTCTTATCTTTTATAATAGGGGTTGGTATATTGCTCAAAAAAGAATGAAAGACCGTATATTTATCACAACTTCTATTCCTTATGTGAACGCTGCTCCACATATCGGATATGCACTGGAAGCCGTACAGGCCGATGCGCTTGCACGGTGGTACAGAATCATTGGAAATGACGTCTACTTTTTGTCTGGCACTGATGAGAACGCTATCAAGAATGTTGAATCAGCAGAGAAAAAAAAGATTTCTTCTCAGGAACTCGTCGATATGTTCTCTCAGGAATTTTTTAAGCTTAAAGAAAGTCTGAATCTTTCATTCGATCAGTTTATAAGAACAACATCACCCAAACACAAGCAGGGAGCACAGGTCTTCTGGGAAGCATGCAGGAAACTCCATCCTGACGATATATATAGTAAAGAATATAAAGGACTGTACTGTGTTGGATGTGAAACATTTTACAAAGATGGTGAATTTCCAGATAACATCTGCCCTTTGCACAATAGGCCACTTGATGAGGTTATCGAGACTAACTACTTCTTCACACTCTCGAAATATGCACCCATTCTGAAGGAAAAAATAGAATCAGATGAAATTAACGTGTTTCCTCGCTTCAGGAAGAAGGAATTACTGAATATGATAGAGGAAGGTCTCGAAGACTTCTCAGTATCACGTCCTGTTTCCCGAACAAAGGGATGGGGTATCGGCGTACCCGGTGATGAAACACAGATGATTTATGTCTGGTACGACGCTCTGACTAATTATATTACGGCACTAGATTATGGAACGGACGGAGAACTCTTCCACACCTACTGGCTCGAAAATAAAAACAGATTCCACATAATCGGTAAAGATATCATTAAATTTCATGCGCTTTACTGGCCTGCGATGCTCATGAGTGCAAATGTACCATTGTTCACGAAACTGTTTGTCCATGGATTTATCACGTCCGAAGGACAGAAAATAAGTAAAAGTCTCGGTAATGTCATCGATCCATTCGATCTCGTAAACACCTATGGCGCAGATGCGGTACGCTATTATCTCCTCAAAGAAATCCCTTCTCTTGATGACGGTGATTTTTCACACACCCGCATGAAGGAAATTTATACTTCTGATCTCGCCAATGAGCTTGGTAATCTTGTCATGAGAATAACAACATTAGCAGCTAAAGATGACATTGTATTTACACCTCAGGAGAACACGCTTGTCACACCGACATTAACTGAATCTATTGAGTCATATCAATTCGCATTGGCCATCGAAGAAATCTGGAAGCATATCAAGACACTCAACAAAAACATCAATGAATTCGAACCATGGAGTAAGTCTTCAGATGATCGAAAAGAATTCCTGACTAAGGCTCTTCAGCAGATATATATGATAGGTAAGGTATTGGCTCCGTTTATGCCTCACACAGCCGAAAAAATAACGGATTCTCTATCAGGTAAAATTGCCAAGATGGAGCCACTATTCCCGCGACTCAAATGATTTAATCTATGCTACAATTGAAACATATGCGGTCAAAATTGAAGAAGCTCATACCTTCCAAAAAGGTATCACTTACCCTGGCAGGACTTATCGTATTGGCAATAGTTGCTGCAGGTGTGCTTTCGTATATTTTTATTTTTAAAGATCTCCCCTCTCCTGCCGCGCTTAAAGACTATAAATCAGTACCGTTATCGAGCCATATCTACGACCGCAATGGCAAATTATTGTATGAAGTCTACCACGATCAAAATCGTACACCCATTAAATTAAAGGAAGTACCTAAATATGTATTTCAGGCGACTATCTCTATCGAAGATAAGGACTTCTATAAACATGGAGGAGTCTCCATCGTTTCAGGTATGCTCCGCGCAGTGCGCGATGGTATTCTGAAGAAAAATCTGCAAGGTGGTTCAACACTTACTCAGCAGCTCGTCAAAAGTGCACTTCTTAGTCCGGAACGAACCATACAACGTAAAGTCAAGGAAATAATTCTGGCTATGTGGACTGAAAAAATGTTCACAAAAGATCAGATTCTTGAACTGTACTTAAATCAGGTTCCTTATGGCGGCTCGACTTACGGTATAGAAGAAGCTGCCAAAACCTACTATAACAAACACGCAAAAGGTTTAACATTAGCCGAAGCAGCACTCCTTGCCGGATTGCCTCAGGCACCATCACTCTACTCACCATTTACGAATCCAGATCTTGCAGTTAACAGAAGAAATGACGTACTTGATCGTATGTACGAATATGGGTATATTACGAAAGCAGAACATGATAAAGCAGTTCGTGCAAAAGTATCGATCCAGCCACCTAAAATCACCATTAAAGCACCGCACTTTGTCTTTTATGTAAAAAGCCAGCTCGAAAAAATATATGGCACACGTCTGATTGAAGAAGGCGGTCTCCATATCACTACAACACTCGACCTCGACATTCAGGAACAGGCTGAAAAGACATTGAAAGACGAACTCGAAAAAGTAAAGAATCTTGATGTATCAAATGGAGCAATTCTAGTTACCAGACCGCCAACCGGCGAAATACTTTCAATGGTAGGTTCAGTGGATTATTTCGCTTCACCATCAGGAGCATTCAATGTAGTAACTGCTTTACGACAGCCAGGAAGTTCGATAAAACCTATTAATTATGCGATCGGTATTGATCGCGGCCTCGTGAATCCGGCCACCGTATTCCTTGATGTTCCCACATGTTTCTCACCTGCAGGACAACCTAAACAATACTGCCCGGTAAATTATGACGGCACATTCCATGGGCCAATACAATTACGTTTTGCGCTGGGTAACTCTTTAAATATCCCTGCAGTCAAAATGCTCGGTATTAACGGTGTCCGCGAATTTGTAGCTTCAGCTTCAGCATTTACACTCTCATCAATCACTGATGCCGATAGATATGGATTATCTGTAACACTCGGCGGTGCTGAAGTGCGCATGACCGAAATGGCACAGGCATTTTCTGCATTTGCGAATCAGGGTAAACCTAAAACCCTCAACAGCATCCTGAAAGTAACTGACAAAAACAATAATGTATTATATGAGTTCAAGGATCCAAACTATGTAAAAGATATTCGTGCACCACTCAAGAGTCCAAACTTTTTGGCAATCGATGGGAAACGTATTCTGTCACCAGCGACAACTTATCTTATCTCACATATTCTTCTTGATAATAATGCACGTACTATGGCATTTGGACCAAGTTCATTCCTTAATGTCACTAAGCATGCGGTTTCCGTAAAAACAGGAACAACTGATGATAAGAAAGATAACTGGACTATCGGGTACACGCATAACTTCCTCACTGCCGTGTGGGTAGGAAATAATGACAATACCAAAATGAATCCATATCTCACATCCGGCATCACTGGCGCTGCACCTATCTGGAATAAAGTAATGACGAATGTACTGAAAGAACAATCAGATCTCTGGCCTATCAAACCTGATAATGTAGTGGGCGCCCAGGTATGTAATGACACAGGAACACTTATGAATAAGAATCCTGACGGTTCACAGAGCTGCCCTTCCCGATTTGAGTATTTTATTAAAGGTACGGAGGGTAAACAGATTTCGACTCCCACAAAGATGCAGATTCCTGTGACTAAAGATTCTGAAAAACAGGCTGGTTCTCCTACAGATCCGAA
>CAYXCP010000015.1:2873-4172 GCA_964463455.1 uncultured Gammaproteobacteria bacterium | reverse complement strand
CTCGACTGTGCACACGACCCTACTCCGACACCAGGGCATTAAAGGTATCAAAGCGCTTTATACATAAAAAGAGATGTGTCTTTTTCTTTGAATCCCAGCTTTTCATAAAACGGAACAACCTGTGTATTCGCACAGTTCACGCTCAACATAATCTTTGAAGCACCTGCATGTTTTAACCGCTCCTCTGTCTCAGATAGTAATAACTTCCCATATCCTTTCCCCTGATTTGTATTATCTACCGCCACGCGACAGATCCATCCCCATGCACCATTAAAGGTACCTAGAGAAGTCCCAATGATCTTTCCGTTCATCTTTAAACAGATACATGAATGCTGATTGCGATTGATGATGAGATCGTATTCTTTTTTCTCCGTATCATACTCATCCACAAGGAGGCCTTCTCGTTTCCAGAGAGTATAAACATCGGCAAAATCCTGTGCAGTAAGTTCTTCTATTATTGTATTCATAGGTGACCCAAAAAAAATCCCCCCGTTTTGAGGCGGGGGGAGGTGTAAGCTTCGTGTGTTAATATCAGACACACATACTAAACTCCCCATTGGTCCTAGGGCATGAGTTTATATGTGTTACGAATGACATGATTATAGTTTAGCTAATATAATCTTCTTAGTCAATTAATATGGGGAATCTACCGCGTAATAGATATGTTATACATCACTGGTAAACTATCGTTCACTCTGTTACAATTTTATTACGTATGGATACTCCACTTGCAGAAATACTCCGCCCCAGGACTCTCGATGACGTGATCGGCCAGAAACATCTGGTCGGAAAAGGGAAACCTCTTCGCGTGATGCTCGAAAACGGCGCTATAACATCTATGATACTGTGGGGACCTCCGGGATGCGGTAAAACAACTATTGCAAAACTTGTTGCTAAATATGTCTATGCCGATTTTATTCCGTTTTCTGCTGTCATTAATGGTATTGCAGAAGTACGAAAGGTAATTGAATCGGCTCGCCAGAGTGGTCAGTTATTCAAGAAAAAAACAGTTATATTCATTGATGAAATTCACCGATTTAATAAAGCACAGCAGGATGCATTCCTTCCCTATGTTGAGGATGGTACGATCATTCTCATCGGCGCAACAACAGAAAACCCGGGATTCGAAGTGAATGCTCCTCTTATTTCAAGATCACAGGTGTATATTCTGCAGGCACTTACGTTTGACGATATGAAGAACGTAGTCAAAAAAGCAGTCGAATATTTTCCTGATCATTCCTTCCACAAAGACGCGATCGATTTTATTGCTTCGTATGCAAATGGTGATGCACGTGCAGC
>CAYXCP010000015.1:0-2863 GCA_964463455.1 uncultured Gammaproteobacteria bacterium | reverse complement strand
CAATGCAGTAGAACTTGCTGCATCATTATCTAAAAAAATAACGGTTAAAACTGCAGAAGAAGCCTTGCAGAAGAAAGCAGTATATTACGATAAAAAAGGTGATTTTCATTATGATACTATTTCTGCGTTTATCAAAAGCATGCGAGGAAACCAGCCAAATGCAGCTATTCATTATTTATCGCGCATGATCAAAGCAGGAGAAGATCCCATGTTTATTGCACGCCGAATGGTAATTTTTGCATCTGAAGATATCGGCAATGCCCAACCCACAGCTCTTGTTGTCGCAACCGCATGCATGCAGGCAGTGCACATGATAGGTATGCCGGAAGCAGGCCTTATTCTTGCTCAGACAGTCACTTATCTATCTACGACAAAAAAATCTATAGCATCAACAGTCGCGCTCGGAGAAGCCATGCATGACATTGACGCATTGCCATTGGGTGCCATTCCATTGCATCTACGAAATCCTGCAAATAAAGTTATGAAGCAGGCTGGTTATGGTGCAGGACACGTACGCTATCCTTGGCTTGAGGAGCAAGAACGTGGAGATAAAGTTGAACAGGAGTATTTACCTGATAATTTAAAAGGCAAAAAATATTACCGTCCCGATTGGAAATAGTATGTATCGTGTCACGCGTCATGCCGAACTAGTTTCGGCATCCCATAGCTATAAAATAATGGTGTAATAGACGAGATCCTGAAACAAGTTCAGGATGACATAGTAATAAAAATTATTTGTATAATATATATTATGAAAGACAAATTTAACGCAGTGTGGGTATCACATTCATCAATCAGCATGTACCTTAAATGCCCACGGGCATATTTTCTTGCAAACATGTACAAAGATCCTGTAACAAAACATAAAATCTCTATTGCCGAACCACCGATGGCGCTTGGTCAGGCAGTGCATAATGCGCTTGATGCCATTTCGGTATTACCTTCAGACAAACGTTTTGAAGTACCTCTCATGCAGCGTTTTGAAGATGAATGGAAAAAAGTCAGCGGAAAAATAGGCGGCTTCCGCGATGAAGAAACAGAAGTGGCCTATAAAGAACGAGGAAGACAAATGATTGAGAATGTCTCTAAAAATCCTGGTCCCTTGCTTAATAAAGCAATTAAAATCCCGCAGGACCTCCCTTATTTCTGGCTATCAGAAGAAGAGAACATAATACTTTGCGGAAAAGTTGACTGGCTGGAATATATGCCGGAAAGCGACGGCATACATATTATTGACTTTAAAACAGGCAGGTATGATGAAGATGGTGATTCGCTGCAGTTGCCAATCTATCTGCTCCTTGTAAAGAATACCCAGAAAAGACATGTTGATTGTCTGAGTTACTGGTATCTGGATCGTGAAACAAAACCGCGCGAAGTAGAATTGCCCGATGATTTCGAAGCATTCGATAGAGTTCTCACCGTTGCACAGAAAATTGCGGTCGCACGTAAGCTGGAAAAATTTGTCTGTCCTCAGAAAGATGGTTGCAACCACTGTCTTCCATACGAAAAAATTCTCAAAGGCGAAGCAGAGCTTGTCGGAACAGATAATTATAACCGTGATATATATCTGGTATCAAATGTAACCGCAGGCTCAACATCGCAAAAAGACAGACTGCCGAACTATGAAGAGGAGCCATTCTGATCACTACTTTATTTATCATATTACGCGGTAGATTCTGCCCCGGCTTTTCCCTCCCAAAAAAACTAGCCGTTTGTTTTGGCCTGCCTGTCGGCAGACAGGGATCCCTTCCAGCCGCGCCACCTACCGCTTTCAATAATGAAGTATTCCCTATGTGTGTTTACACAAAATAAGCAATATTTATTCCATCGGTGGCAATTCATCCATGATCTTCTTCCACTCACCGTTATCCAGCTGTTCCTGAGTAAAATCTACCTGTTCGCCTTTCAGTTCCGGATCATAGTGTGGACTCGGATAGTTGATAAGCCAGGCATCTTCTGTTCCGATATTTTCAAGACCGGTAGGTACATCTTTTGGAATGTATAATCTGGTTAAGTTTTTTTCTGAGAGAATATGCTCCTCGCGCACACCGTTCACATATAAAATAATCTTCATTTTTCCCTTTACACATACATAACGTGCTTCACGGACACGGTGCAGGTGATATCCTTTAAACGCACCAGGCTTTGCACAGGTTAAGTACACATCGGTATATTTCCCGTCTTTAAATAATTCAATCAGAAATCCGTTGTCCTGTTTCTGCAGGTCGTAGGTAGTAACTTTTTTTGCTGTCTCAGTTCGTGACATGTTTGCCATAGGTATGTAAATGTAACAATTAATATGCTGAAGAATATTCTAACATATATGAAGAGTGATGGACAGCATGTACGCATGCTGTCCATATTCACATACATAACTGTATTGCAGGAAAGCTCTTTTCCTACGCGCAGCACATGTACTACCGGTTACGCTTTGGTGTCGGCGGTGTGTGCTTCCTGGTCGTGTGCATGAACTTTTTGCGTGGGTCGTACGCCGGCCCTCGCGTTTGCCGACGCTGCTCATTCGACGTCTTAATTTGATAATGCATCGCATTAAAGACATCAATTGGCTGGGCGCCGCCTCGCAGCTGCTCGGCCTCGACACCGGTGACCCCATAGTCACGACCAACTGGGGCCGGGCCATAGCGGCCGCCCCGAACCCAGTTGTCATACGCACGCTTATAATCTACAAGCGCCTGCACAAATGTGTTTGACATGTTCCGTCCTTTCCTGATTGCAACCGGTCGAATTATAGCTCATAGTATATCACATAAATAAAGTTGTCTTTTTACCACTGTCTGGGTATCATAATACATATGGTAGATCAATCTAAACCCAATGAAATACCCGTTACTGCACGCATACA
>CAYXCP010000014.1:0-14791 GCA_964463455.1 uncultured Gammaproteobacteria bacterium | reverse complement strand
TGATCCCCGGCAAACAGCATAAGTCGATCACTGCCTTTTGTGATGAGTTCATAATTAGTTGTGTATATTCTGTGCATTTCTGTAGGAACGTCGAGCGGTATAGATAATTTCATAAGTATAAAAATAAATTCATAACTTCATACACTATCATACATTTTTGATGTACTCAAAGTCAAGCCATTTATGATAATATATTGTCATGAAAGACTGCTTATTCTGCAAAATAGTGCGAGGCGAACTGCCATCTGTTAAAGTATATGAAGATGAACTGTTCATAGGATTTATGGACATATTTCCTAAAGCAAAAGGCCATACTCTTGTTATTCCTAAAGAACATCACAGATGGGTGTATGATGTGCCGCAGTTTGAGGTATACTGGGGAGCTGCACACAAGATAACGACAGCAATTCAAAAAGGACTCGATCCTAAATGGATTAGTTACTTTACATATGGTGCTGTCCCACACGCACATATTCATATTCTTCCTCGAAATGAAAATCCGGATTCACTTGCTGAAAGTGCGGCTCTTATTCCTTCACCAGTAACTATGACCAAAGAGGAGATTGCAAAACTCGCTGAAAAGATAAAAGCATCATTCTAAAAGCAGTACCAGAATTGATTTCTTATTCGTAACGCATTGTCCATATACGGAGTATCGGCGAGTTGATTATACATATACTTGTTAATAGCGCAGGAATTAGGATTTACCTGTTGAGCTTTTCTAAATGCTGAAATCGCAAGTTCATGTTTTTTGAGAAGAGACATAAACTGTGCAAGGCTGAGTAACTCTACATAATTATGGGTGGTAAATACGATATTTGATAGATAGTGATCATCCTGTATAACATCTGGAAGAGCGGTTTCAATATCGGTAAGTACAACACTATAACTATCGGCATATACTGTCTTCCATTTAGGATCACTTGTTATTTCTTTCAAAAATTGTTCTCCCCACGGTGTAGTATCAGTATGATTAAAAAGAACAGTATGAATGTTGTATTCTTTAAATTTAATAGCTCTTAGTTTCGGATTTTGCTGGAGAGCAATATAGGTATCAGTAACAAACGAAGATGGATAGGATTCCGGTCTGTTATCTATGAATAACTGATACTGAGGATATAATCCATATGCGGCATAGCCCCCGATATCAAATCCATTAAACACATTATTTGATAACTTATGTTCTTTAATAAAATCTGTGGCGCCTTTGCCATACTCTTTCAATCCATAACCGAATTCTTTCGGATAATCGAATGTTTGCCAGTACCAGTTACTTATGAATGCAAACGAAGTAATTGTGATAACGCAAACTAACATAAGTGATAGTCCGACTCTATATTTCATCTTTACTCGTTTCACACATGCGGTTACGGTAACAGCAAGAGCTGGTACAAAGGATAATGCGAAGAACGGCATGTGTCTTATTTGCAACCAGGTGAGTATATAAAAGGGGAGAGTCAATAAAAGAATCTTGATCTGTTTTTTCCATATGAGGTATCCAAAACAAACAAGAACAATGGGTTGAAACAACAAGAATAATCGTATAGTGGGATTATTCATCATGCTGCTTAAAAAAAGTATGCTTTGATTTTCTACAATCGGATATCCATAATTTCCAAAGATAAAGAGAGGGTAAAGCGCACCTCTTATACCGTTCGGATTTAAACAAACTGCTAGGATGCTTAATATCCCGACAATCAACGTTGCTTTAGTTAATTTTCTATTTACTAAAATATCAGACGCAAAAATAAGAAATGTAATATAGCAGCCAAATGCGAAGGTGATATGAGTATTAACCCACAATAAAAGTATGAGCGGAATGAGATATATATATTTTTTTGATATACGATTAATAAGCATTGTAGACAGAACTGCAAAATAGAACCATCCGAACAATTCAGGCCTGATTTCACTTCGTTCAAGTAAAAGAAAGGAAAGGAAAAATATGCTTAAGACAGAAACAGGAAAAAGGGCTATCTGAGATGTTCCCCATACCAGGACTACACATGCAGCTATGATAAATAAAGGCTTAAGCAGGGTGAGGAGAAAACTTCCTCCGTAGGTATAGAGGAGATAATATAATATCTCCGGCAGCCAATGATGATTTATGAATGGAAAATCAGGGTATGTAAAAGAAAAAAGATTCGTATATGGCATCACATGAGAAGTCATCATGATCTCACCCAGTTTTATATGACGGCCTAAATCCTGACTGAATTCACTGCCTGTCGTAAAGGTGAATGAGTAGACAAAAAACACTAATGCTGCCATGAGCAGAATTTTTATCGCCAGTTTACGATTCATTGTTCTATTGTATCAGTTTGGCTTTTTTACCGATATAGATATCTTGTTCTGCTTATAGTCTACGCTGATTATGTCCTTCGGTTTAATTTTATCTTCCACAATCTGCAGTGCAATTTCGTCTACGACCACTTCATTAATGATACGTTTCAAAGGTCGAGCGCCATATATGTCATCAAAACCAATGGCAGCAAGATGCTTTTTTACTGCAGGTGTTACAGTTAAGTGTAACCCCTGTTTTTCCAGACGGTGTGTCACTTCAGCAATCTGTAGATCAATAATTTGTGACGTCATTTCCTCATTCAGAGCATTGAATATGACAAGCGAATCGAGTCTGTTGATAAATTCCGGCTTAAAGAATGTCTGCACCGCAGTCATAATCTGTTTCTCACGAGAGTCTTTATCATCATTCTCTTTTACAAGATTACTGCCTAGATTTGATGTAAGGATAATAATCGTATTTTTGAAATTAACCACGCGGCCTCTGCCATCAGTCAGTCGTCCGTCATCAAGAATCTGCAGAAAGGTATTAAATACCTGTGGGTTTGCTTTTTCAACTTCGTCGAATAAGATAACTGAATAAGGTTTGCGTCTTACGGCTTCTGTTAAATGACCACCTTCTTCATATCCTACATATCCCGGAGGGGCACCGATAAGACGCGCTATTGAATGGGCCTCCTGATACTCACTCATGTCGATGCGTATCATCGCTTTCTCATCATTAAAAAGAGTATATGCGAGTGCTTTTGCAGTTTCTGTCTTGCCTACACCTGTAGGTCCAAGGAACAGAAAGGATCCGATAGGGCGATTTTCTTCAGCCAGACCTGCTCGTGTACGACGAATCGCGTTTGCGATCTTCTTGAGTGCATGATCCTGACCAATAACTCTTTTCTGCAGATCCTGTTCAAGTTGACTCAGCTTTTCACTTTCAGATGTAAGCAATCGAGTTGCTGGGATTCCTGTCCAGCGAGCTACAATGCGTGCGATGTCTTCACCTGTAACTTCCTCCTTAAGCAATCGTTCTTCAGGAGGAATGGTCTGTAGCTGCTTTTGGATAGTTTTTATTTCGTTTTCAATCTGGGGAATTTTTCCATATTTTAGTTCTCCTGCTTTTTCTAGCAATACATCGCGCTCGGCACGTTCGAGTTCAGCCTTAAGTTTATCCTGTTCAATACCGGCTGCCTGTAAACGCGAAATTATTTCTTTCTGTTTTTTCCACTGCTCAGTGAGAACAGTCAACTTAGCTTGTAGTTCTTTTCGTTCATCTTCGAGTAATTGTTTTCGAGGTTCGATACCTTTTTCTTTTCGGAGAGCTGCAAGTTCTATATCGAGCTGCATAACACGCCTCTTTATTTTATCGAGATCAGCAGGCATCGATTCTATCTCTATTTTAGCTGCAGAAGCAGCTTCATCGATCAGGTCTATTGCTTTATCGGGAAGAAATCTATCAGTAATATACCGTACTGACAGATTGACTGCCGCAATGAGTGCATCATCTGAGATCTTGATACCATGATGAATCTCATACTTCTCTTTTATTCCTCGTAAAATAGCGAGAGATGCTTCCTGTGTAGGTTCATCAATATAAACCGGCTGAAAGCGTCTTTCGAGCGCTGGATCTTTTTCTATATACAATCGATATTCGCGCACTGTAGTAGCACCTATGGTGTGAAGCATACCACGAGCTAACTTAGGTTTCAGCATGTTACCTGCGTCTACGGCACCTTCAGCAGATCCGGCTCCTACAATGGTATGTAGTTCGTCAATGAAGAGAATATACTTTCCTTCTCCTTTTTCAATTGCCTCAAGAAGTTTTTTCAAGCGCTGTTCAAATTCACCTCGATAGGCAGCACCCGCAAGCAGCGCTGCAAGATCCAATGAAAGAATTTCTTTATTTTTTAACGTATCAGGGACGTCTCCATCAACAATACGTTGTGCAAGTCCTTCGACAATAGCAGTTTTGCCTACACCCGGATCTCCGAGTAACACTGGATTATTTTTCGTACGTCGTGAAATGATCTGAATAACTCGTCTTACTTCATCATCACGTCCGATAACCGGATCGAGCTTTCCTTCTCTGGCAAGTTTAGTCAGATTAACCGTATATTTTTCGAGTGGATTTCCCTGATCTTCAGGTGGTTGATAGTTCATTTCCATATATGAATTAGCAATTATTAACTACAAGTGCTAATAATTATACCAAGACTATTTACTGAAAATCAATGTGAAATTACTTTACAGGGTCGTAACCTGCTTTAAAGAAAGGACTGCAACGGCCTATTCGAAGTATTCCCAAATAGATACCTTTGAGTACACCATATTTTTCTACGGCCTCGATCATATACTCAGAACACGTAGGTGTAAATCGGCATACAGACCTTATGCCGAGTATTGCGGCAAGCGGGGTTAGATGAAACGCCTGTGTTTTTTTATAGAAACGTATGAGTGAAATCACTATTTTTTTCATATATCGCGTCTTTATTGTAAAATAGAGTCATGAAAATATCCATAGTCGCGCTTTTTCCCGATATGATTAAATCATATTTTGAGGAAAGTATTATTAAGAGAGCTATTGAAAAAGGACAAGTTGAAATAGAATATATCCAACTTCGCACGTTTGCCGCGGATTCCTATGGCACTGTTGATGATCGTCCGTATGGTGGGGGACCAGGTATGGTACTGAAAGTTGATGTGATCGATCGTGCACTTCAGGACGTACTTAAGCGAAGTGCTGGAGTAAAAAAAATCATCTCCACATCACCTCGTGGAAATGTATTCAATCAGTCACGTGCTAAAGAGTATGCCTCAGTTGATCATCTTATATTGTTTGCAGGCCATTATGAAGGCATGGATGAGCGAGCCATATCTTATTTCGATGAAGAGGTGTCACTGGGAGATTTCGTTATGACAGGTGGTGAGATAACCGCAGCAGCAATAATTGATGCTGTAGTTAGACTTCTTCCCGGAGTGCTAAAAAAGACTGACGCAACAGAGATAGAAAGTTTTTTTCAGGTCAATTTAGATACTCTCATCAAAACAGTAGGAACGGATCAAGTACTAGGTAAACTTAAGCAAAGAGGAGTAACTCAAGTACAGTTGCTTGAATATCCTCAGTACACGCGCCCAGAAGAGTATAGCGGTATGAAAATTCCCGATATTATTGCAAGTGGTAATCATGCTGAAATAGAGAAATGGAGACTTCAGAAAGCATATGAAGTTACGCTTCGTAATAGGCCCGATTTACTTTCTTAATTGCCTGCATACGAACCCAGTTCGAGTGCCATATTCTCAGATCTCATTACAGGATGTAAGACGGGTTCTGAGACTGATCCGTGTGCCGTACCTATATAGAAGTGGAATCTCTGAGTATCTATAGGAGGAGATATAGATAACGGTACAAATCTATTTAATTCTTCATTACTAATCAGTCCGACGAATAATTCCTTTGCATCAATAGTTGTTGCTGCGTGTGACAATTCGGCTCGTAATCTTGATTGTTCTGACGGCGTAAGAACTAAAGCTGTCGCAATGTTATCTGCTAGTGCATGCAGATCCTTTTTCGGAACATTCCATCCAGTAGAAGGTTTGCTAAATGTTACTGGCATATATTCGTAATATATATATGGACGATTGTAACCTGTATCAGTAACTATACCATTTGAGGTTAGTTTGATGCGCCATGCATCATCTGTCTGCGGAGGGTCAGTATACGTAAGATTGTGTTTCACTTCTACAGAATAATGTGACCCTGGTTTCCCATAGATAAATAACGTAGGAGATGTTCCTGTTACGCGAACGGGACAATTTGCACCTTTTAACTGATAGTCTTCTAGGATCTTATCAAATTCGCGGAAGTCTGTTTCGCCTACCATCGATTTAACCTGTGTAATTACCTGATTCACATCATTCTGGAAGTTACTTGCAGTTCCTGATGGGATATAGTACCAGAAACCTTTTCTGCTGGTGGTAAGTCTACCCTGATACAGTTTTACATTCGACCAGCCAAACTGAACTCCGTTAACGGTATATACAGGATTTAGTTGCGAAGTTGGTGGTACACAGCTGGTAGTATCGGTAGGCGTATCCGTTGGTGTGGGAACAGGTGTTAAATCGAACGTACTTTGTTTCTGTCCCTTATCAGAATTAGGTGTATCTACTGCAGCGAATACATCTTTAACGAATATGTTATTAGATGCTTGGGGGTTAGAGTCTACTGCGGGGACGGTCGCAATAAATTCAACAAGATATCCACTTGTCAAATAGGTATATCCTCTAAAAATGTAGTAGGGTAGCAAATATTTCTGATCTACAGTTGAGGGATTCTCAAGATAAGCAATGGTCGTCTCAGTGACCGTTGCCTGCTTGCCCGTTGCTGCATTTCCCGGGTAAATACGTGCCCATGGAGTGTCACCAGCTCCGGCCGGTGTGGTTAAAAGAAATTCATATTGATTTGATTTCAGTTTTTTCTGTGCATCATCAAACGATATTAAATTGGTTGGCTCAGAAGGAGCTGACTGGAATGGACGGATATTTGAATTAATAGACAGGATATCACCTGTGGCATCATCTACTCCTATCGTCATGGTATTAAAATCGTTCTGTCTTGCTAGTCCATCTTTTTGATCTGATGTACTATAGATATCTGGATCTTCTTCACTGTCTGTAAGAGACGTTGAAGGTGTGAGTTGTGCTATTTTCTGAGTCTCAGGTAAGTTAGCAAGCCCTACTGAATTAAGTATAGGTCGACCTACCAACCCCCAATCTCGATGCAGTTCTATATATGTTCTGTTAGGAGTATTTTTGTTTTTATATGTACCAGATACCGCAAGCGTAGGATCATTGAATCCAAATGATTTTACAGCGACTAGTGTTTTATCTCGAAAATCAGGAGCAGTCGGAACTATTTTCTGATCGATAAGACTTTTATTAGTTACGTAATGGAACGCGCCAGAATGCAAATTATACGTAAATAAAGTCGCAAGTTGCGCAGCTTTATCTACTTCACTTGCATATACAATGGATCCGCTTGCTTTTATGCTACCTTCAACCCTCAGCGCCGATGCAAGAGAAACTGCATCATCGACAGTAAGATATTGTTTAAATGTATAGAGTTGAGCAGATTGCTTCTGAGACGAAAAACTGACAGGTAAGTTCCAGTTCTGGATAGTTACTGCCGGTAGCTGGTTTGTCGGCGTGATCCCACTATCCTGGGAGACTATTTTCTGAGTTGTTTGATTTTGCGTCGCCTGCGTTACTCCCTGCGAGCCGGCGTTTGATGCTGTTAATGCATTTTTTTGCATTGACAGGAAGGATGTCAGTAATACCAGTACAACGAGTATTACTGAACACGCGCCGGCTACGATGAATAGACCTTTATTAGATGTACTTTTTAATTCCATGCTACTTTTTCAATAATTTTCTACAACTTACTTACTAAATGCACCTATTTCCAGGATCATATACTGAGATCTGACTACAGGTGTTAGGATAGGTGATACTGCACGCTCACCCTGAGTTGCAGCGGTAACATAGAAATGGAATCTATAAGCATTCTCCGGCATCGGATTAATGTTCATAGGAAGTAGTGCGTTTACTTCTGCCTGACTCATAAGTCCGACAAATATATTTTGTTCATTCACTTTCTGAGCAGCATGTTCAATTTCTGCAACTAATCGGTTGGTTTCGGCAGGATTAAATTTCAGTTTTGCTCCTGTTTCCTTAGCATAACGAGCTATATCAGTCTTTGTAATTACCCATCCGTTTTGTGGTCGGGTAAATGGCACTGGTGCATATTCATAGTAAATATATGAACGATTAAGGCCATTTACTTGCAATCCATTTGCAGTGACTTCTGTATTCCATAACCCGTCTGTTGACGTTCCTGGATCAGCATAGGTAAGTAATGCCTGAGGAGCAACAGAGACCTTTGTTCCTTCGATACCATATATAAACAGTGACGGTGAAGCACCTGTTAATCTGATTGGACATTGTTCAGGAATACTCAAAATATCTTGAATTATTTTATTTTGTCGACGAATTGTGAGTTCCTGTGTGGTAATGTTCTGAGCATTTTGTCCTACAGTTGGTGAAGGAACACTGAATGTACCTTGCTTTTGAGTTGTGTCATCGCCAGGTGATTGCGGGTTGCCATTATCAGGCTGAGATGGTGTGGTTGTAACTGCCACACTTGTATTTCCGTTAAGTCCTTCCAGTTGCGCTATTATCGAATTCAAATTTGATCTAACGATACTATCTGTAATATTTGCTTCCGGTATGTAATACCAGAAACCTTGTTTTGATGTTGACTGTTTTCCTTGCCATACTCTCCAGTTTGCCCACCCGTATTTCAGACCGGTTCCTGCTGGAATCTGATAGATAGGATTCAGATCAAGTGCTGAAGGTCGACATGCACTCTGACCAGCAGATGTTGTGGTATCAGTACCTACACCTGTGCCATTACTATTTATATCAAGAGGATTCGAGCCAGTTGCTGTTGTCTGTGATGCATCAAAGGTACTCTGTTTCTGACCCTTATCAGTATTTGGCGTATCTTGAGCAAGTACATCATGAACGAGTGAGAAGCCGGCTTTTGCCTGCGGCTCTGTTGCTGATAAGCTTACTGTTGCGATGAAGCTTACACGATATCCACTTTTAAGATTTGCATAGCCTTTAAATATGTATGAAGGAACAAGACTTGTCTGTGCTGTTGCTGGAGGATTTTCAATATATGCAATGATACTATCAGTTACGACAGCATTCTCTGCCTGTGCCATATTGTTTGGATAGATCTGATCCCATGGAGTATCACCTGATCCACTTGGTGTTGTCATGAGGAACTGATATTCTCCTGCTTTTAGTTTGTTTACTGCTGCTGTATAGTCAACAACTGACGATAATTCTCCAGTTGATTGCACTAATCTCATATTAGACTTTATCGAAGTTACATTTCCAGATGTGTCTGATACGCCGATTGTTATAGTGTTGAAGTCTGATTGACGAGCATACCCATTCTTTCCATCTGAAGCGGCATAAATAGATGTGTCTGGTGTCATGTCAGGAAGCATGGTGTTAAGCGTAAGTGATGAGAGCGTCTGCTTTTCAGGGATATTTAAAAGGCCCATGGTACTTAAGATCGGATATCCTGCTGCTTTCCAATCACGATGAAGTTCATAATATGTCACACCAGTATCAGTTTTTTTCTTGTATGTGGAAGCTACCTTCAACGTAGTATCATATAAACTAACATTTTTCAGAAACTGGTAGATGCTATCTGATGTTGTTCCAACCTTTGTCATGGGAATGCCTTTCGACGATGAATATGAAAATGTCCCGTTTGTGGTGTTAAATGCCATGAGTGATAATTCTTTATCACTTGATATGTTATTGGTATATGCAATAACGAGATTTTTATCCTGTTTTATTGTTCCTGCGGTATTCAGTTTTTGTGCCAAAGACTGCGCATCTGCATAACTATAAGACTGCTTAAAGTAATATACTGTTGGCGCTGATGGGGAAGTGATCTCATTATTCTGTAAAACCCAGTTAGTGAATTTTACTGTTGGATTAGGAGAAACAGTAAAATTCTGTTTTGGCATATCATTTTTGTTTGCTACGCCTGTCGGGGAGGCCTGTTTATTGCCCGCTTCTTTCTGCTGAACGCTGGTCTGATACTTAAATGCCATATAACCAACGATCGCTAGAATAAGCACAAAGAGTGTTGCGGATATTATGAGGAGCATCCTGTTATTTTTATTAGGGGGTTGAAGTGGGCTTATATTTTCTTGCATATTATTAACATATTAGATGAAATGCTCCTATAATGTCAACGAGAAAATCTTGATAATTAAAATGACATGTGATATATATGTAGTCTATGGTGGAATTAGCACAGGTTACAAAAGTGTTCAATCAATTTACTGCTGTAAATGATATATCCTTCAAAATCCACAAAGGTGATATCGTAGGTTTCCTTGGGCCAAATGGAGCTGGAAAGACCACAACTATGAGACTCATCATCGGCTATCTTCAGCCAACCAAAGGAGATGTAGGAGTCCAGAAAAAAAATCCTATTGTTTCACGTATTGACGTTCTCAAACATATCGGATACCTTCCTGAAAATAACCCCTTATATACAGAGATGAAAGTGGAGGATTATTTACATTTTGTAGCAGAAATAAAATCTGCTCATACGTCCTCTTTCAAGAACCTTATAGAAGAGGTGGGTTTAGAGGATAAATTGCACGTAAGAATTGAGGAACTGTCCCGCGGATATAAGCAGAGAGTAGGTCTGGTCGCTGCGCTCATAGGTAATCCCTCCATATTAATTCTCGACGAACCAACATCAGGACTAGATCCTCTCGAACAGGATAACATTAAGGAACTTATAAAGAAAGTAGCTAAGGAAAAAATTGTCATCTTTTCAACTCACATAATGACTGAAGCAGAAGATATTGCCAACAGACTTATTATTATTAATAAAGGTAGTATTGTGTATGTTGGTGAGAAACCTGGTGAAAAGGGGGGTGTGGAAAAGCTTTTTAGAGAAGTTATTACAAGCAAAGATCATGATAAAAACACTATATAAAAAAGAGCTTTCATACTATCTGAAGAATCCGATAGGATACATAACTGTCGTGTTATTTGGTATATTCTCAAACTTTCTTTTTGTCAAAGATCTCTTCGCATCTGGATCTGCCTCAATGAAGCCATTTTTCGCGGTAGTACCATGGGTAATGCTTATCTTTATACCTGCCTTAGCTATGAGAAGTTTTGCTGAAGAAAAAAGAACAAATACAATAGAGACGCTCTTAAGCTTTCCCATTACTGAAACAGAGATTACACTCGCTAAAAGCGGTGCACTTCTTACCGTACTGGGGATAGCTCTCAGCTTAACGCTTCTTATCCCCGTAACACTCATCTATTATAGCCACTTGTACTTACCAGAAATCCTAGCAGGATATGTAGGACTACTCTTATATGGATTGTCAGTTATAGGTATATCTGTCTTTTTTTCGTCGATCACGAAGAATCAGATTATTGCATTTCTCTACTCAGTTATCTATATATTCCTTATGCTCGTTGTCGCGACAGAGTTTACTGCGAATGTATTACCTAAAATAGTTCAGGATACTGTAACATATTTTGGATTTTTGTATCACCTGAGTAATTTTATTAAGGGTGTCATAGATATAAGATCTGTATTTTATTTTATTTCGCTTTTTGCAGTAAGTACGTTTCTCACCGTGATAAATTTAGAAAGAAGAGGATAATATGTCATTGTCAGAAAGACTGCATATCAATAATATAGAGAAATTAATGCTTTATGCATTAACTATAGTTTTATTTGTCATAACTAATATATTTATTTCGCTATTTGGTTGGCGCATAGATCTTTCTCATGGATCAGTTTATACACTTTCAAAGTCTACAGTCAACGTAGTCAAACATCTTGATGATTTAGTTACCATTCGCTTCGTAGTTTCATCTGATATCCCCACACGTCTTATACCATTAAAAACGGAGATAACAGATTTATTAAATGAATATAAAAAAATAGGAGGAAAACGAATTAGTGTTCAGGTCCTTGATCCGACAAAAGATAAAGATGCGTTGGCAAAAGCAAAGCAGTCTGGACTGCAACAACTCCAGTTCTCGCAGATGGAAAGCGACAAATATGCAGTAACAAATGCCTATTTTGGTATTTATATGACCTATGAAAACAAGCAAGAACTTGTTCCTCAGATAACCGATCCTGGTAATCTGGAATATAACCTTACTGCTGCTATATATAAAATGACAAATAAGAATATACAGAGAATAAGTATAGGTGGCCTCGACCTTAACCAGCAGCAGTCACAGCCATTAGCCGCGTTGAAAAATGTTCTTTCGAAACAATATCAACTTAATTTACTCCCTCTCGAGAATACATTCGATAAGATCAGTGAGGCAGGGAAAACCATACTCCTTTTTGATAACAATAATAAGAAGTTCACAGATAAAGAGATTGCTGCTCTAGATACATTTTTAAAGCAGAAAGGCTCCGTTATTGCATTTGTCGATGGTGTAATTGTACAGGATAATCTTAATACACAACCGAGCGTACATAATCTGAATACATTATTTTCGAAATACGGAATTACCCTTAACAAGGATCTTGTCCTATCAACATCATCGGAGCTCGTTAATTTTGGAAATGAAAATGTTTCATTTTTTACTCCCTATCCGTTATGGGTAAGAACAAATAAGTTCGAGAAAGCTCAGTCGCTTTTTGCAAATATAAATTATGTTACATACCCATGGGTTTCCTCTTTAACACTCAAGAAAACACAAAATGGTCAAACAACTCCTTTAATATATTCTGTTCCCAAAAGCTGGAATCAGAAAGATTCATTCATATTAAATCCGCAGGAAATCCAGCCGCCTAAATCGTTTAGTGAATATATTCTTGGGGCACAGTCAAAAACCTCAACAGGCGGCACACTTATCGTTATTCCTTCATCACGTTTTGTTCAGGATAGATATCTATCACAGAACAGCAGTAATATGAGTCTTATACTTAACATAGTAAATGAACTTACTTCAGGAGGAGCTTTATCAGGTATAAGCCAAAGAAATGTATTATTTTATGCGTTGCCTGATCTGAGCGAATCACAGAAAGACGTGTACAAATATCTCGTGGTGTTAACTCTTCCTTTGATCTTTATTGGGTATGGTATACGAACCTATCTTGCCGACAAGAAAGTTACTGAGAATTAACATACTCAGCAAGTGCCCTGGCTACTGAAGGAAACGCAATCTCATCATAGGGGATATTGTTTTTATCAACATAGATATATTCCGATACATCGTCAGCTGGCGTTATGACTGCATTATCTTCTAACTCTGCAGTAAAAACAATTCCGAGTGTTGCATATGTAATTCCTTTAAACTCATAGGTATCTGCGTATGATCTAAAATATGATAAATGCATTAGTTTACTACCGAGTTCTTCCTGAATCTCTCTTTTGATTGATTCTTCTACATTTTCGCCGCGCTCGATGAAGCCACCAGCAAAATCAAGTTTACCTTTCTGAGGATCAAGTTTGCGTCTTACGAGTAGAATTGAATTACCCTTTGAAATAAGCACTGCATTGCAAGGAGAAGGATTCACGTAGTATTCAAGATCGCAGGAATCACACGTCATTTTACTACCGGTAAATATAACTGAATCTCTACATACAGGACAGTACTTGAATATCCTATCGTGAGTCATAGTTTTATTATATAATATCGTCATGACAATACGTACCAGGGTTGCACCCTCACCAACCGGATTCCCACACATTGGAACGATATACCAGGCATTATTCGATTATACCTATGCGAAAAAGAATAGTGGTCAGTTTGTGGTGCGTATTGAAGACACAGATAGGACTCGCTTTATAGAAGGCGCAGAAGCAAAAATATATGAAGCTCTTGACTGGTTTGGATTAAGTGAAGATGAAAGTCCACGAAAAGAAGGACCATATAAACCATATCGTCAATCTGAGAGGCTTGAGATGTATCAGCGATATGCCAAAGAACTCGTTGAAAAAGGTCATGCTTATTATTGTTTCTGTACAAAAGAACGACTCGATGAAGTACGAAAAAAAATGCAGGACGAAGGTAAGATGCCGATGTATGATCGTCACTGCCGCGCTCTTACGAAAGAAGAAGTTGTAGAAAAACTTAAATCTACCCCTGCAGTAATCCGTATCAAAATTCCTGATCACACAACGATTGTTACTCATGACCTGATTCGTGGAGATATCTCCTTCGATTCAGATACGATTCAGGATCAGGTGATCCTTAAATCAGATGGATTCCCGACCTATCATCTTGCCGTTGTTGTAGATGATCATCATATGCAGATTAGTCACATCGTACGTGGTGAAGAATGGATTTCTACAAGTCCAATTCACTATTTACTTTACGATTATTTTGGCTGGGAAAAACCTGTTTTCTTTCACACGCCCATTTTGCGTAATCCTGATAAGTCAAAATTATCGAAACGTCATGGACATACGAGCGTTACCTGGTATCAGGAACAGGGATATCTGCCTGAAGCAGTTCTTAATTTTATGTCTTTGATGGGCTGGAGTCATCCAGATCAGAAAGAAATATTTACGCTCGATGAATTCATACGATTATTTGATTTAAAAGATGTGAAAGCAGTAGCGCCCACATTTGATATGCCTAAACTTGAATGGATGAATGGTGAGTATATTCGAACGATGTCTGCTGATGCTTTGTCTGAAAGACTGTTTACTTTTTACAAAGGACTGTATCCTATGGAGACAATGAAAAGAACGACACCTCTCATTCAGGAACGCATAAAAAAACTGTCGGACTATGCTTCCCTATGTGAATTTATGTATGCAGAACCGACAGCATATGAGGTAGATCTAAAGCCACATGCAGAACTATTCGAAAAAATATATAAAGCATTTGAAACTATTTCAGACTGGAATAC
>CAYXCP010000013.1:15077-15330 GCA_964463455.1 uncultured Gammaproteobacteria bacterium | reverse complement strand
AATTCCTGCGCGAGTGATTGCGTATATGATTCGATCCCACCTACATGAGGAGGATAGTGTGAGGCAACTATGATAATATGCTTTTTCATTTTTTGAGCTCCTGAAACGGAACTGATTTGGTTAGATCTTCAAGAGCATCACGACGGACGAGATCGGTAATATTGCGTTCGATACGCTCGATGATCGAGAGCATGCGAAGCAAAATAAGGAATACCGCAACAAATCCGATAAGGATAATACTGTTTCCGTCTTT
>CAYXCP010000013.1:2185-15067 GCA_964463455.1 uncultured Gammaproteobacteria bacterium | reverse complement strand
AATCCCATCATATGTGAGATCCATGATGAGAACGAAGGGATGTCGATAATGGCGATGATGCATAACCACAGGAATGCAATGGTCAGAAATTTGAATAATGATTGTGTTTTTTCACGCCGAACAAAACGGGTGAATCGGTCACCAATAAAATAGGCGGCTATAAATGTGATGATCCACTGATACATGCTGAGTTTCATGATGATATAAACATATGAATAATAGTGCGAATGCCGTTTACGAAATTCTGTTTATGTTTTTTACTTTGAGAATAGGATGTGTACGTTGTCTTGACCGGAACCTCAATATATTTTAATTTATGACGAACGATGTCGCGGATGACTTCACTTTCGTATTCGTATCGTTCGTTCTGAGTCGTGATGCGCTCATATGCTTTTTGTGAAAATGCGCGCAGACCACACTGACTGTCATGTACCCATAAGCCATAAAAGAGAAGAGTCGCAATATTACCAATCGTATTTGCAATCTGTTTTACAAAAGGCATCTTTTTCTGATCACGCACGCCAAGAACAACATCGTATCCATCTTTCAATCCTTTTATAAGCGTTTCGATATCACGTGGATCGTGCTGACCATCGGCATCGAATGTGATTATTGCTTTTGCATTCAGTTCATGTGCTGCAGCAATACCTGTTTTGATGGCGGCTCCTTTGCCGCGATTGATCGCATGACGAAGAACGATAGCACCTGCCTTTGTAGCTTCTGAAAATGTATCGTCATCAGAACCATCGTCGATAACGACAATCGGGAGTTTATGGCGGATAAAGATATCGCCGATAACGGAAGCGATCACTTTAGCTTCATTATATGCAGGAATCAGAATCACAACCTCAGGTTGTTTCATTAGGACTATTATATCAGGAGTATATGTAAGTTAATCTGTATGGTGTGGCCGAAACGTACGGTATATCCTATAGAGTGTTGTACTATCTGAGACAATTTGATATACTTATTTTCACTGTTTCTGAATTCGCATAGAATGATCTATGTGCTTTATCCACTGCAATAAAAGGAGCTGTCGATGTCGAAGCAGGATAATGTTATCAGACGATGGAAACTGACAAGCGGGAAACACTTTATTAGCTCCCTGACACCGATTGTCATCGGGCGCTTAAAAGTGGCCAACCTGATGTATCATAGCATACATGCGCGGATTAAGCACACTTGCAATCAGTGTGGCAAGACTATAAGTCCCGGCCCGTACATCATGGTCACTACTGACACGCGCCAGAGGAAATCGAAACAGCATATGCACAAATATCACATTGGCTGTGCACCTGTGAAGTTCGAGTTCAAATGACGCGAACTATTCCCACACGCAGCCGGCCCGCCCAATCGGCTGACCGGCTACCAATCTACTTTTTCTTCATTTGTCAATAAAATTGACAAACTAAGTAGTATAATACGGGTTAGTATGTATAACCAGATCAAAAGGGTACTCTTTAACATCTTCGGCACCGTCATAATAGTGGCAGCCACCATCGGAGGAATTTATGTGATGGAAACCAACAAACTGCCTAATCTGCAGTCATTTATTGCAGGGACAGAGCAAGTAAAACAGTACGCAAACACACTGGCACAGAATATTACAAAGAAAAAAACACCGACGCCGAGTCCGACCGTTACACCGTCTGATACTCCCATACCGACTATCACAAATACACCTACGCCATCTCCATACCTTACTCCAACACTCATGCCGGCATATCCGTATACACCAGAACAATTAACATTAGCCAGCGACAGTGCAAATGTGAATGATTATGCTAAATATGGAAACTTCGAAGTAGGGTTTCTCAAGTTCGAGACATTAATTCCGAAAAATTGGACAGCCGTTGAAGGAAATAGGTTTAATAGAATTCCTATCTCTTTTGGCCCTCCTCAAACCGAACAACAGGGTTACATAACTAATTTTTATGGACATATGAGCCTTACTATTATTAGTAAAAGAGATGTATCTACTTCTGATGTAACAAAATGGACAAATAAAGATCAGAAGTTTTTTGATGGTAGTCCACTGTCTATGTGGACAGACATAACTGTTAACGGAAAACCTGCGAAAAGAATAATGCTGACTCAACGAATGAAAGTAGATACCGTAGTTGTAGTCGAAGGTGACAATATCATTATATTTTCAAATTACTATAAAGATGAAGATGCCATCTTCAAAAATCTAATAGTGAATTTTAAAATGACTAACAGTCGAATGTAATTCTATGAAGAACCTTCTAAGCAAGATGACGATTTATAACATATCTATTCTTGCATTAATTTTTATTATTGCATGGCAAGTCTATGAAGTTAGCATCTATTTTCCTGTATATAACACAAATACATTTATAGCAAAGCACATAAATGAACCAACAATAGTAATTTCACCAACTAATACTCCCACGTATACGCCGACACCTACACCTCCTACATGGGCATTAAACTATATAAACGGAAGTAACACAAAAACAATTCTGACAGTGGATACTGACACACTTAAATCAATGACTAAATGGAATGACTACGTATTCTACGCAGACACTAAAGTGAAAGAAATCAAAAAAATAAATCTTCAAAATCAGGAAGTTACTACCGTATTAAAAATAAGAGATACCGGCATTAAATCGATATATCCTGAAGATAAAGATGGCGCATCATTCGGTGGATTTGAACTGGTAGATAATAAACTATTTTTTAGAGTAACTGCACAGGGACAATACTTTACGTTGGCAGGCGCACTATATGGCATGAACTCTCCGATTGATACTCCACATAAAATCATAGATATTCCGGGCCAAATTATAAAAGAAGGCAATAACAATTTAATTCGAATATCTGATGGTGGAGACGTTTGTGGTGGGCGACTGGTATATGCCTTTTTAAATGTAGATACCCTAACTGCATATAAAATTGTTGAGACTTCTGAAGGATGTGTAAAAGGTGAACATTTTGTTGCATTTGATGCTTTAAATAGAATACTTGTTGCGTATCAAAATCAAACAAGTTATGGCGGTTTCTTTTTTTCAAAAACAGGGACATTCGAATATGTAATCGCAATTCCTATTCTTCATCCTGAAATTAGAGAAGGAATAATTGCAAAACAGGATATGCCTCCAGGGATTATAGGTATTCAATACGATAAAAAGCGTGATGAGCTTATACTGCTTGGACCTTCTTTTTATACAATGAAGTTATCTGAACATACTCCTCGCAAAATATTTAACTTACCAATCGATTGGAAAGAGACATGGATAGAAAAACCTAACGAGGACACATTATGCATTTTTTACCCATATGCGGATATAAAATCGAACACAGAAACAGTCACTGGTATGGAAGTGGATTTGAATACACTTGAACATACCACAAACACAACATTATGCGCTAAATCTATGTATGTTGAAAGATCAGATAAACCACCGACCCCTATTCCTACAGAATCTATCGAACTAATAATTAACAAACTTCAGCTACCAGCAGGTTACGATTTGGTCAAAAACAATTAATGGAACCACTAAATAGGAAAACCAGAAATATACTTATAGTTATATACGCAATTACTTTCCTTATACTTGCGATCATATATCTTGCGACAAGAAATAACACAGTTAATAATGTAAATCTGCAGATTAGTCCAACTGAAACTCCTACGTTTACCCCTTCGCCAACATGGACACCTACACCAACGTATCCGCCATCGGTACCTCAGGTCGAATACAAAAATGAAAAGTATGGCTATCAAATTACTTATGGAAAAGGAACAAAAGTAGTTGAACATAACACAGATACGTATGGACTTACCTCATTCGACAATGGTTGTTACCAGATCTATTCAATTCCGGTTCAGTCTATCGGCACATTATCATCAGAAAAAACAGGTATTCCGTTTGCCAAATTGAATGATCTAAAAACATTGCCAAATGAAAAAAGTGTATATGTTTCTGAAATGAACCTAATGTTTACAAAGATAGGTGATGTTAGCAGTTCAGGGTATACATGGTACAATTTTAGTTTCGATTCGAAAAATAGTACAAATTTAAAAAGTTATTTTGAGTTCGCTTATAAAGACGAGTATCTATATTCACAGCTTTATTATGGAAGCAGTAGCTGCAGCAACAATAATTCATATTTTTTTGATTTTCTAAATATAGATACAAATGGATGGATAACTTATACTCATCCAAAAGGTTTATACACTATCCAATATCCACCAAATCAAAGCATTACAGAAGGAAAAAAACCATCAGCCGATGGTGAATGGTATTCAGTACCAGATGCCTTGGTTATATTACCTATAGGATTATCTATTGAATATACGGCTAATACAGATTCTTTATCACTTGCAGATTATCTTGATAAAAATTCTAACTGCATATATCACAATGCAAAGACAAGAAAGCTGTACTACCTAAATGGTTATGATGGATATAGATATGAAGTATCATCATGCGGTATATGGCCATTTAGTGAAACAGACTTATTACACAATAATAACGTTTATAAAATTCAGATAATTAACGAAGGTAATGTTGCCAAAAAAATGTTAGAAACATTGAAGTTTACAAACTAATATGAAGTTCAGTAATAAGTGGAAGATATATCACACGATTTGGTTATTCGTAGCACTAACTATCATTGCACTAGAAATCCTCTTCGTATTAAAAAAAGCATTCGAAAAAGGGTATATTAAGTTCCCCGATGAACAGGAAAAACAAGAGCAACAGACATATATCTATCCTAGCTCTACACCTACACCAACTCTCACTCCAACTCCTACCGTTTTTGTTCCACAATATGCTGGTCAAAAGCCAGTCATGGCAGCATTTATGCGCCGTGGACAAATATGGGTGAAAGATTATGTAACAGGAGAAGAAAGAAAAGTCTCGCAAAATGAAAAAGTTAATATGCCCTCGCTTTCGCCAGATGGCAACAGCGTATATTACTTTGAAATTATAGAAGCGGGTGGCGATGGCGCACCTTCATATCATATGTACATAGCTGATACTAAAGGGACGTATGAGCATATGTTCAAAGATTTCTCTAATTACTATGCAAGTAAGCCTAAGTGGTCTAGTGACGGGAAATATATGGGTGTTGTACTTATTAATGCGAATTCATTTAATGATCACGAAATATGGATATACGACACAATAAATAGGAAGCAAATACTTATAGGAAAATTAATCGGAACAATATGGGACGGCGACTCATATAAAACTAAATCGACGTGTCCTGAAAGTGATGAAGAAATAACCCATTTTTGTAACGAATATCTTGCCTATATCGCCAAAGATAGAAAATATAATCCGGAAACATCAATATACGAAAAGTATAAAAATATACCACATGATAATGGATACATTCAGTCAGGAATAAACCGGGAAGATAATGGTACCGTACAAATAGATTATTATACGGGTACTCCGATAAGACAAGCACCCGTCATGGGGGGATATTACCCGGGTTATGATGAAGGGATAACAGACACCTACAGCATCCTCATCGATGCACATACTAATGAAGTTATAGATCGTATCCAGAACGCGGTAGAAACGGATTATATTTTTTGATATGAAATATTAAAAAGAATAAAAATGAAAAGAATAATTATTGGAATAATCTGTGGGCTTATGGTAGTTGTAATGTTGCAGATGGGATTAAGCATGGTTGGTACGCTCATTTCAATTCATGCTATTACAAACTTATCACCAATAGAACTTGATCATTTTTATAAATCACTACCTATTCAAATGGTTTTCACATTACTTTATGTATTTTCGTTCCTAGCCTTGGTATTGAGCGGCATAGTAACAGGTTTCTTAACTAGGAAGAATGGCATGAAGTATGGATTGCTCATAGGAGCTATAACTATTCTGTTCCCTCTAATAGTAATAATAATAACACTCGCTACGCCACAGCCATTTTACGGAAATCTATCTTCAAACCCTGGTCTACAACGAAAAATACTCAATTCCATAGTAAAAATCGTACAAAGTATTCCGGTTACTCTCACCCTAACTGCTATGGGTGGATACATTGGAGAGAAGTTATCAAAAAAAAGATTTAAATAAGATATGAATATTCATATGAAACTCACATCAGGCTGGCGAAAATATCATACCATTTGGGTCATGACCCTTATCATATTGATCACTATTGGTTTGATTAAAGTAACTGCCAAGGTATCAAATACAGTAACAATCATCCCAACAAAAACAGCGCCTTACAAAGGAATGAATTTAAACGCCACTCATGCCAATACACCAACACCTACTTCTACACCAGTTCTTTCTCTTATCCCTTCAAAGTTACCAACGTATAAACAAGTACAATCCTTGTCTAAAAAACTCTTGTATTTGTATAAAGATAACGTTTATGCAAGTGACTATAATGGCAGCAACGCATTTAAGCTTATTGATTTAGATGAAGCAAAGTTAGTTGGATGGAATAACAAGACCATTTACTATTATGCACATATTAATAAAGAACAGGACGCGCTGATAAAGAAAGACTTAGAATCACAAAAATTAACAACATTATTTACCTTTAATACAGGATTTAATAACGGACAGTTTTATGCAGGAAGTGCGTCTGTAGCTAAGAATGAAAAATACGTTGTTTATTTTGACAAAACAACCACAGTTTACGTGTATGATGTAGAAAAAAATACACACTCCATTTTATTGCAGAACAAAACATGTAACATACCAAAAGGAAAATTTAACTATCTCGATTATTGTTATGGATATCAATATCCTTACTGGGCAGGTGATGATAAGACAGTTATCGCTTCTAAAAGTTACTATGAAGGTGGATGGTATATAGCTATCAATCCTTTTACTGAATCAAAGGAAATTGAATTTAAGATAGCATCTCAAGAGGCTGAAATAACTTTAAGTAAAGATTCACACTTTTTTCCAGGACCAGGCTATGGTAGAGACAGTTTATACGCAGTAAATGACTTGAAAAAAACTATAGCGATAGATGTATTGAAATTAATAGAAGGTAAGGGATATCACGACATAAACGGTTTTGCACAATTTCCAGATGGTATTCTCGCAGTTATAGATTCTACTAGCAATCCTACATTAAATATTGTTGATGTTACTGCCAAAAAGATAACTCCCGTGGTAAACATGAATATAAGTGATGTTATGTTGATATCACTTCCGGATAATAGAACAGCTTTGTATAAAGATGTAAATAATCGCATATGGAGTATAGATATATGTTCAAAAGCTAAAACACCCTTTAATATCAAAGCAGATACTATTTACGGATATGTAGAATAACATGAAAAAAGTAGGTCTTTACGCACTCTACGGAATTCTAATAATTGCTATAGTCATAGCGGCCATATTCTTTTCATATTATTTGCGATTACAGGCGAGAGAAATTCGTATGTACGGATCTGTAAGTCACAAATAACTCCTAATTCTTCACATTTTTCACTCCATAAACCTAACTAAAAAACCTAAAAAGTGCTATTTTTTCGCAAAATCTTCTCTTTTACTTTTTCAATAGTCATAATTATCACCTCAAAATATAGACCCATAGAAATATAGCGATGCTTTTAATTAAATGCAATTAAATTTTTAACAAAAATAACAAATATATCCTATAGAAAGTTGTCAATTTAATTGACAAACTAAATACTATAATTTCGGGATATTATGTTAAACCATATCAAAAAGGTACTTAATAGTATCGGATTGGCTTTACAGGACGTACTGCTTGTGGTGCCAATGCTAACCATGTACAGTGCGTATCTGATTCAGTTACACAAACTGCGCGATAGAATTGCAAGAATAGTAGCTGAGCAGGAAGAATGGGAAGCGTATGCCGATGACTCATTAGGCATCAGATTTAATATTCCAGTCAGTATGCATGTGACTCACACGACAAATCCGGTCCACCCAGATACGATTATCATAACGGATATGCAGTTGACTCAACATGAAGAACCAGTAAAACAGTCCATGTTGTACCGGCCGAAATACGGTGGAGCAGGTGGTGGATATGTGAATAACGAAACTCCTCTTTATAAAGGAATCATGATTACTATTAATCGGAATTCTGTGAAGAATAGCCAGAAGAAAATAAATCTGCAGGAAACTACGTTCAAAAAATATTGGTATGAAGGGAAAAATGTAACAGAAACAATTGTAATAGGCAATATGACCTACGACGTAAATGCTTCATATCTGAATATCCCCGAATATGACATGCTATATAAAGCCGTTATACATTCAATTGGCCCATCATAAAGGCCCGCTTTTTGCAATTATTAATTTAGTATAGTAAAATACCGTAATATGAATAAAATCTCTAAAGTTTGGATAACAATAATAGCTCTTATTGTGATTAGTGTATTGATTTTCAAAATATATATAAAAACTGAAAAAACAACAAACAAGAATACTACAGATGATACTCAATCTTCTAGCGTGACTTTGAAAGTTAATCATATTCCTACCGCCACAGATACTCCTGCCCTGCTAATCAGTAACCTAAATAATGGCTATAAAAGAGTTACGTCAGTAGATAAGCAGATTACTTTAGAAATACCGATGGAATGGACAGTTGAAACAATTCCAAATCTTACTTTTTATAGTTTAGGAAAAGATAATACCACAAGTATAAAAGGAAGCAGTATATCTATTTTTACCAATCTAAGCAGTTTCAACAAACCACTATCTGAATATTATAGTAATGAAAATACAGACTATATAGTATCAAACAAGGAGAATATGACTATAAATGGTTTCCAAGCTTTGAGATACTCAGTTAAATCACCTGGAAGAGCAGATGGCACTGGTGTCGGAGCTTTGGTTTTAAAAAATAACGTATTATATAGGTTCGAAGTAACATATGATAAACCGGAAAAAGAAAAAACTCTAGCAGTTTTCGATCATTTGCTCAGAAGTATATATTTTTCTAAATAACGGATTTGAAAACAAACTTCTGAAAATATATATGTAGGAAATAATCTTATAGTACTTTGTCAAGAAAATTGACACATTTGTCAATTTTCTTGACAGATCTTCGTATAGACTTCATAACGTATACCAATCACATTGGTATTGCCTCCCACACGCTTCGTTGAAACGAACCGTTTTGGATGGCGAACATTAACAACATGAGAATCTTAAAGAAAGGAGTTGCTATAAGGAAGATGGACAACCGCTTATTGATCGTAATCATATAAGGAGACTGTCATGCACGCGCGACGAAGTCAGTTTATGGGATTTCTACGCTCAACGGCTACCCACCGTACAATCATCCTAGTTCTTCTATTACTCATATCACTCCTACCACTAGAAGACAGTTCTATGCCACGAGCGCTAGCCGTAGGACCAGTACAATATTGGCCCTGGATAGGTGAATACGACTGCCGTGGAACTGGATACCATGATGGTTTCGGTATTGATATCGGACTAGATCACGCACCTCTATTTGCATCTGGAGCAGGTACCGTTCTATACGTGTTCAAGGATGCCCCAGATTATAATACTGGCGCGACATATAGAACAGGATGGGGGAATGAGGTAGTCATTAAGCATGCTGGCGGATATTACTCACGCTATGCTCACATGTCAACGGTATATGTGAATATAGGCGATCCCGTTATTGCTGGATCCCCAATTGGAATATCCGGCAATTCTGGGCACAGCTCGGGAAACCATTTGCATTATGGTGTATATTACACTACATCTCCAAATGCAAGTGACGAGAGCCTGTACGATCCGAATAGTGTGATACCTACACCAATTTCGGGTTACCAAACACCGAGCAATGACTTCTGCATATCCTACCCCAAACTCAAAAACAGAAGTTTTGGTATGGTAATTGGATTTGCAGATCCTAATTACTTTGGAAACATGCTCGGGCTGAAAAACGGATTCTATAGCTTCTCGCTTCAGGGAGCCTATGCTGCCTACAACGACCTCTTCTCATCGATCAGCATTCCTGACGGATGGACGGTTAAGCTATACGAAAACGCTGACAAAACAGGAGGGAGTATAACGTTAACTGATAATGATACAGATTTCAGTAACAATACTTTCTCCAATGGCGTTCCAGTCAATAATCGTATCTCAGCAGTGGAAGTAATTGATCCTACATGTACTTCAGCTGCTCAAAAAGGAGGCCTGTTTACTCTAGCAATAGCGTACGCACAGGACAGCTGCACCAATCAGCCGACTCCTGTATCAGGCAACCCACCAAATATACAGCCACCGGCACCTCAAGACGGCATCCAACTCATCTCGGCGGCGCCGATCACGGTGGAGCCTAATCACACGTTCACCCCTTCAGTCACGATCAAGGTGACGTCGGGGAGCCTGACGACTGGCGCTGATCTCCATGCCATGCCTGACACCGCGAACAATACCTTCGGTGCCTGGCCACAGCAAGGAGTACATTACACCGTCTCGACAGGTAACACGTACACATTCAGTGCGCCGGAACATGCGCAGTTTATTATGACCGCGCCAGCACAGACAGGTAGCTATCAGAGCACCTGGCGCCTGCGCAAGAACGGCCAGGACTTCGGGCCTGTTATCACGATTCCAATCAACGTGGCGACGGTTCAGCATCAGCATCCGATCGACTACTGGGACGCAACGTACTACGCATCCAAAGATCTATCCGGCTCCGTGGCCTACCAGACCACCTTTACCGACCAGTACATTTTCAAGGACTGGGGGATCGGGAGTCCGGCCTCGGGCATTCCGGTGGACAACTGGAGCGCGCGCTTCGTTCGCGAGATCAACTTCCCGGGCGGCGACTATCATTTCCATTGTCAGCATGACGATGGGTGCCGGGTACTTATTGATGGCACAACCAAACTGGATGCCTGGTGGGACAGTTCCTTTGATGGCCATGACTGGACAGGAACACTCACTGCAGGTTTCCATGAGGTGAAAGTGGAGTTTTACGATCAGGGCGGCGGCGCTCATATCGACGCATGGTGGCAGGGGCCAGGCTTTTTGCCCCGATACCCGTCGTGCGAGCCCGATCAGTGGTGCGCGGATTACTGGGGCAACAAATCGGTTGCCGGTTCTCCTGCGCTCACACGCAACGAGGGCACGAGCACATTTCTCAACACAGGATGGGGCACAGGTGGGCCAGGGTTCAATCTACCGACTGACTATTTCAGCGCGCGCGTAACGCGCACCCTGCCTTTTGCCTGCGGCACCTATCGCTTCCATGTCACCGCAGACGACGCGGATCGGTTCTACGTGGACGGTGTTCTCCGACTGGATGAATGGACAACCAAAGCTCAGCCAACTACTGACATCGACGTCCAGCTTTCAGGCGGCGACCATACGCTCACGCTCGACTACCGCGAAGACACCGGCCAGACGGCTCTCCAGCTTTCATGGGATCAGATCATGGCCTGCGCGCCTTACTCGGGCGACCTGACGGTCACATCGGGGCAGACGCTGTTTGCCAACACAATCCAGACCTCAACGACAGCTTCGGGCACATCGGCCACGGTCGGCAGTTCGGAAGGTTTCGACAACGGCGATACGATTCTATTCAACCAGACCCAGGGCACGAATGCGGGCAAGTGGGAACTGAACACGATCGCGAGCATGAACGGCAACGTGTGGACACTGACAACTGCGCTCGCCAATTCCTATAGCGGCAAGGCGCAGGTGATCAAGGTTCCGCACTATAGCAGTGTCACCATTCAGACCGGTGGCACGCTGACCGCCCTTCCGTGGAACGGGACAACGGGCGGTATTCTGGCTTTCAAATCTGACGGCGCGGTGACGGTAAACGGCACGATCGACATGAACGGCAAGGGCTATCGCGGCGGCGCGGGCTCCCGACGTGCAGACAGTCACAGCGGCCAGCAAGGAGAATCGTATACCAATATCGGCGCAACATGCGCGACCAACGGCTGCAACGTCAAGACCAACAATGGCGGTGGCGGCGGCAGTGGCGGCGTGTTCGCGAGCGGATCGGGTGGTGGTGCAGGCGCAGGCTTTGCGACTGCAGGCACCGGTGCTCCAACAGGAGCGCCAACTCCCGGCAACCTCTATGGTTCAACATCTCCGGCAACGCTCTTTATGGGTTCCGGCGGTGGCAGTGGCTACGAAGACGGCGCGGGCGCACAGGCCGGAAACGGCGGCAATGGTGGCGGACTGATTATGATCATCGCCCCCACCCTGACCGTGAACGGCATGATCACAGCGCAAGGCGCGGGCGGGGTCACAACCACCAGCTATGGCGGTGGTGGTGGTTCGGGTGGATCTGTGTATGTGGAAGCCACAACAGCGACACTTGGCACCAACAAAGTCACGGCGACTGGCGGGCCTGCCGGCAATTCGGGCGGCGGGGCCAGCGGCTCGCCACGCGCCGATGGCGTGGTGCTGTGGACGCGCCTGCTGATCGACGAGGCGGACCGACAAGCCGCCCGCGACGGCACGAACGGCACGGACGGCGGGGCCGATCCGGTGACGGTGCGCTGGGAGTTGTTTGCCGACGAGTCTTTGCGGCAGCTTGTCCGGCAAGGCGAGGTGGTCACCGATGGCACGCGTGGCCACAGTGTCCATGTGCCGTTGCGCGATTTGCCGTCGGGGCGAGAGTACTGGTACCGCTTCATCTGCGGCGACGCCACCAGCACCGTGGGGCACACCCGCACGGCGCCGCCGGCGAATGCCGCGGTGCAACGCTTGCGACTGGCGCTGGCCTCGTGTCAACACTACGAGCAGGGCCAGTACATCGCGCACCGCGACATGGCGGCGCAATCGCTGGACTTCGTGCTCTTTGTGGGCGACTACATCTACGAGAGCTCCAACCCGCGCTTCCTGGTTCGTCGCCACGACGGACCCGAACCCATGACCCTCGAGGCGTACCGAC